>NZ_JBQSXL010000005.1:0-165317 GCF_052378165.1 Halomonas sp. AOP30-A1-24 | reverse complement strand
CCGTGGTTGTAACGTTATATTTAATCCCGCACCCATGACCGCAGATATATCAAAACTACCCTTGGATCAATGCAAGTTACTTTTTTTTAATCGCACTGAAGCCGCTTCTTTATTAGAAATGCCGATAAAGTCGAGCGCATCAGATTTGCTCAGAAAGTTAAGGGATAAATTGGGCAGTACCGAGATAGTACTGACCTTGGGAAGCGAGGGCGCATGGTATTCATATAATAGTAAAACTTATTTTCAAGCCGCTTTACCGGTGAGAGCTATTGATACCACAGCGGCAGGTGATACCTTTGTGGGCTATTTTCTCGCAGCTCGCCAGGCGGGCGCTGAGCCACTTGAGTGCCTCAAAAGAGCAACGGCAGCCGCCGCGTTAGCCGTTCAGTACCGAGGTGCTGCCAGCAGTATTCCAAGGGCAGAAGAAGTCGATCGGTTGATGCGGCAAGAAGGGATATAAAGTGCTTTTTTAATATTTTGATGGCTAAGATTTATCCGCCCTGTGCACACGTAGGGATGCGGTTATTATGTGTATTGATGGCTAACATTAATTGGATGCGATGATATTCCGCTCGTTGGCTTTTTATTTTTTTCGCTGATCTTCCGGTCTTTTTCTTCCTCTCAGTATTTCCACATCCTGGGTTTGAGTGTGTGTTTATCTCGTACATGCTCAGACCTTGAGAGCACCCTGCCTTTCTCTCTGCGCTTCGCCATTGGTTGACCATTTGTCCATGGTTTTATTTATATTGCCTGCGGCTGTTGATACGGCATTGATTTGGCGCGTCTGTTTTATATAGTAAGGCAGTGTTTTTCGTTTATCTTTTTGTTTTTGTTGGGCTTTTATATGGTTTTTTATTGTTCTGTTTTTTATATTTATTAAATTTAATGTTATTTATCATAGACTAAAGTTCTGTTTCGAGGAATATAAATTGCCTTTATCTTCAATTGGTCAACCAATTGGAGGTGACTTGCATGAGTCAAACAGCTACCGCATCGAAAGCCAGTACCGTAAAAGCGCTTCGACAGCGGGCTTATAGTATTCGCCGCCACGCTCTTCGTATGGGCGAAGTGCAAGGTCAGGGCTATGTGGGTCAAGCTCTGGGAATCGCCGATGTGCTGGCCGTTTCCTACTTTCACGCTTTAAAAATCGACCCTAAAAATCCTGAATGGGAAGAGCGGGATCGCTTTCTGCTGTCCATTGGCCACTATGCCATCGCTCTTTATGCCGCTCTGATTGAGGCAGGCGTTATCAGTGAAGACGAAATTGAAGACTACGGCAGTGATGACAGCATCCTGCCCATGTCCGGCATGGCTGCTTATACCCCGGGCATGGAAATCACCGGCGGCTCCTTGGGGCACGGTTTAGGTATCGGTGTTGGCATGGCGCTTGGACTTAAGCGCAAACAGAGCACTTCACGGATTTTTAATCTGTTATCCGATGGTGAGTTGAACGAAGGCTCCACTTGGGAAGCGGTAGCCTCAGCGGCGCACTGGAAGCTGGATAACCTGATTGCCATCGTTGATGTTAACGACCAGCAAGCCGACGACAAGTCTTCAATGGTGCTTAATTACGAGCCCGTCGCAGATAAGTGGACGGCGTTTGGCTGGGAAACCTACCGCGTTGATGGCAACGATCTTGAAGCCGTACTTGAAGCCTTCGATAGCGCCTTGGCAAGTAACTCCGACAAGCCCCGCGTGATCATTTGCGACACCTTGATGGGCCGCGGCGTGCCTTTTTTGGAAAAACGGGATAAGAACCACTTTATTCGTGTGGATGAAAACGAATGGAGCGTGGCGCTCAAAGAGCTTGATGACGTTTACGGTATCCAGTCAGGGGAGAAATAAGATGAGCGCCAAGAAGAAGCTTAAAACATCGGCCATGATCGCCTCCATTGCGGGGGAAGACCAGCCGACTACCTCGGCGCCGTTTGGCCACGCGCTGGTCGAGGCCGCCGGTAAAAACGACAAGATCGTCGGTATGACCGCGGACTTGGGCAAGTACACCGACCTGAATATTTTCGCCAAGGCCTACCCGGATCGTTATTACCAGATGGGTATGGCCGAGCAGCTTTTGATGATGGCCGGTGCCGGTATGGCTCGCGAAGGCTTCATTCCCTTCGTGACCACCTATAGCGTATTCGCCTCGCGCCGCGCCTATGATTTTATCTGCCTGGCGATTGCCGAAGAGAATCTTAACGTCAAGATCGTCGGCGGCTTGCCTGGCCTGACCACCGGCTACGGCCCGAGCCACCAGGCCACCGAAGATGTTGCCATCTTTCGCGGCATGCCGAACCTGACGATCGTCGACCCGTGTGATGCGGTCGATATCGAGCAGTCCGTTCAGGCGATGGTGGATTTCAACGGCCCGGTATATCTGCGCCTGCTGCGGGGCAAGGTGCCGCGAGTGCTGGACCGCTTCGAAGGTTACAAGTTCGAAATTGGCAAGGCCAAGCAACTGATCGACGGTAAAGACGCCCTGATTATCTCCTCAGGCCTGATGACTATGCGGGCTATCGAGGCTTCCGACGAGCTCAAGGAGAAAGGCAAAGAGGTGGGCGTGCTGCACTGTGCCACCATCAAGCCGCTGGATACCCAGACTATTCTGGAAGAAGTGCGCCGCCACCCGGACCGCCCCGTCTTCGTCGCCGAGAACCACTCGGTAGTAGGCGGCTTGGGTGAAAGCGTGGCCTTGCTTCTAATGAAAGAGGGTGTGGCCGTCAAGTTCTACCAGATCGGCCTGCCGGATGAGTTTTTGGATGCCGGTGCGTTGCCCACCCTACATGACCGCTACGGTATTTCTACCAAGGAGGTAGTCAAAACCATTGAGCAACATGTTGCTGTAAACGTTAATTGATTCAGAAGCTTAATACGCTAGTTACAACTTACAACAAATAATCGAATTGAGAGAAACGTCATGAAAAAAACTGTTCTTGCTACTGCCATCGCCGGCGCTGTTTTCTTTGCAGGCAGTGCCACCGCCCAGCAGACCCTTCAGTTAACGCATAATGCGGCAGAGGGAAACCCCAAATGGGAGGCATCCGAGCTTTTTGCCGAATTGGTTGAGGAGAAAACCGATGGTGAGTTGATAGTTGATGTTGGTGGTAATGCCCAGTACGGTGACGATATGGAAGCCTTGACGCTCATGCGTATGGGGACTCTGGCGTTCAGTACCAATAGCCAAGGCGCAACCTCCAGCGTAGTGCCTCAATTCTCCGTGCTGGGTCTGCCTTTTCTCTTCGACTCGCTGCCCGCCGCTTGGGAGGTCATGGATGGTGAAGTGGGTGCGGAGCTGAAACGCTTGGCCGAAGAGCAGAACCTGGTACTGCTTGGGCTGTGGGATAATGGAATTCGTCACGTCAGCAACAACGTACGCCCGATTGAGACCCCGGAAGACCTGCGAGGCTTGAAGATTCGCACGCCGCCGGATGAAATGACGGTGGATATCTTTGAGGCGTTGGAAGCCAATCCTACCCCCATGAATTTCTCCGAGCTTTACATCGCGCTTGAACAGGGTGTGGTAGACGGCCAGGAAAATCCTTTGATGAATACCTACTCGTCAAGGCTCCATGAAGTTCAGGATTATATCTCGCTGACCGGGCATAAATATGAGTCCACACCACTTCTGATGAGCAAGATGATGTGGGACATGCTCTCTGCTGAGCAGCAGCAGGCGGTCCAGGAAGCGGCTGACGAGGCAGGTGAATTCAATCGCCAGGCTTCTCTTGAAGCGGATGAGCGGCTTCGTAGCTTGATCGAAGATGCCGGTGTGAATATTAATGAGGTTGATAAGGCGCCTTTTGTCGAAGCGACCTCCTCTGTTTACGATCTGTGGCGGGAAGAATATCCAGAGCTTGTGGATATGGTAGTTAACGCCGCTCAAAACGAGCAGCAGTAACGAACCGGAGGGGTTTTTCATGACGCTCTCAGACGAGAGCCGCAACAGCGAAGCCGGCTTACCGGCTTCGCTGTTAATCGGCTCGAAGAACTTGATTTATCAAGTATCCAAGTGGTTGGCGATCATTTCGATCGTGACCATTTTCGTGTCCCTGCTCTCTGGGGTGGTCGTTCGCTATCTTTTCTCGACAAACCTTGGCTGGGCGACGGAAATTCCCAACCTGTTCTTTCCTTGGTTAACGATGGGCGCCATTGTGGCGGCTGCGGCTAGAAACGAGCATATCGGGATTGAGCTGGTGGTGGAGAAGCTACCAAGGCTACCCCGGAAAGTTGTGACACTCACTGTGAATGTGATCGCGCTGGTGGCCTTCAGCACTATGGCTTATCACGGCTTGAATGTGGTGGAGATTGCAGGCGGACAGCGCTTTCCCATTACGCGTCTTGGCATGTCTTGGGCGTATTGGTCGGTGGTTGCTGGGTTTGCAGGGCTCGCGCTTGTCTCGCTGATCAATAGTGCATTGGTTCTGGTGGGCGGTGAGGAGCAGTCCGACCCGCAGGTATCGCACGGGGAGGAAGGAATATGACAGTTCAAATGCTAGTGGCGTTTGTTCTTTTCTTGCTGATGGCAATGCCCGTGGGGTATTCGCTAGTCATTAGCGGTTGGGCGGCATTGTCGGTCTTCGGGCCCATGCCTTCCAGTATGGCGCTGATGAAGATTTTTCAACCAACGCAGAGCTTCCCACTTCTGGCGATTCCTTTCTTCATTCTGTCCGGTAGCCTGATGATGTCGGGCAAACTCGGCCAGAAACTGGTCGGGTTGGCTTCGATGCTGGTGGGCAAGTATCCTGGCGGGCTGGGCCAAGTCAGCGTAGTTGGTTCGACGGTGTTCGGCGGGGTATCCGGCTCGTCCGTAGCGGAAGCTTCGGCGCTGGGTTCAATGCTCATTCCTTGGCAGAAACGCGAAGGCTACCCCGGTGCGTTCGGCGCAGCGGTCACCTCGGCTTCCTCGGTCATCGCCGGGCTAATGCCTCCGTCGATTCCACTGATTCTGTTTGCCACGGTGTCCAACAGCTCGATTGCCTCATTGTTTATTGCCGCTGTGATTCCCGCCCTGATGCTGGCGGCCGGTATGATGCTGGCTTGTTATTTTGTGGGCAAGCGCCGTGGGTTTCCTCGTCTTAAGCTCAAGCACACGCGTGCCGAGATGCGCAGCACGCTGTTTACCGCACTACCTGCACTGTTGATGCCTGTTTTTATTGTCGTACTGCTAAGAGCCGGTATTGCCACGCCCACCGAGGTCAGCATTATCGCTGTGGCTTACGCGCTGATGGTCAGCGGTATCATCTATCGCGACTTGACCGGCGAGCGGGTGATGGCCGCACTGGCCAATACGGTGATCACCACCGGTATCGTGATGCTAATAATCGCGGCGGCCAATATCATCGCCTATATCTTGACCTCGGGTGGTGTGCCGCAAGCCGTGGCCCAGTGGGCCGTCGAGTATCTTCAACATCCGATTCTGATCATTTTGGCGATCAATTTGCTCCTGCTGTTAATCGGCATGTTCTTGGATCTACCCGCTGCGATCCTGCTACTGGGACCCACGCTCGTTTCCATTGCCAACGCGATCGGCCTGGATCTGGTGCAGCTTGGCATCATGATGTGCGTGAATCTGAGTATCGGTCTGTTTACACCGCCCATCGGCACTACGCTGTTCGTCTCAGCGGCGATTGCCCGTGAGCGCATCGGCGCGGTCGTCAAGGAGCTCGCTCCGTTCTATCTGGTGGCCATTATCGTGCTGTTGCTGGTCTCTTATGTACCGGCACTGATCATCTACTGAGGTTTGGCATGCATAACATTGCTTTTGCAGGACTCGGCGCCATGGGGCGCCCCATGGCCACGAACTTGAAAAACGCCGGTTTCAGCGTGTTGGGGGTCGATGCCTTCGAGCAGGTGGAAACCGTCTTCAACGGCCAGGCCACGACAGATGAGACGAAGCACCGCCACTTGAGCGAAAGCGAGGCGCTTTTCATCATGGTGGTAAACGCCGAACAGGTACGCGCCGTGCTGTTCGGTAACCCAACGGATGACGAAGCTTCGAGCGTGATGAGTTCGCTGAAAGAGGGCGCCTGCATCGTGCAGATGTCGACCATCGCGCCGGACGACGCCGCGGGTATCGCCAGCGAAGTGGCGGCGGTGCGTCCAGACCTTCACTACGTCGACGCGCCGGTGTCCGGTGGCGTGGTGGGCGCTCAAGCCGGCCAATTGACCATCATGGCCGCTGGCAGCGAGGAAGCTCTTGGCCGATGCTCGAAAGCGTTTGATGTGCTGGGAAAGGCGGTGTTCGTCGCCGGGCCCACGCCGGGCCAAGGTGCGGCCATGAAAGCCGTCAATCAGCTGCTGTGCGGCGTGCATATTGCCGCGGCCGCCGAGGCGCTGTCGCTTGCTGAAAAGAGCGGCATCGAGGTGTCGGTCATGCTTTCGATGGTGCAGGGCTCGGCCGCTTCGAGCTGGATGCTGGGCGACCGCGGCCCACGCATGATTGCCGAACCCGGCGAGGTCACCAGCGTCGTCGATATCTTCTGTAAGGACATGGGCATTGTCTGCGACTCCGCCAAGGGCGCCAAAGCGTTCACGCCGCTGGCGGAAACCGCCCGGCAGATGTTCGTGGCAAGCTCCGAGCGGGGTGAGGGCAAGCTTGACGATAGCCAGGTCATCCGCACCTACCGACTGCTCAACGGCAAGGGATGAGGCGACCCATGGCAACGAGTTTTATATCCGTCAGTACCGCTGCCTACGATGGCTATGGGTTCGATGTGATCCTGCCTTCGCTTGCGCGGTGCGGGGTGACAAATATCGAGTTCGCGTTTATCGATGGGTACGTAGAGGCGTTTACTGATAGCGACTTTACCGAGTCATTTGCCAACGATTTGAAAAACGAAATGTGCCGCTATGGTCAGCAGTGTCATTACTTCTCAGGCCATATTGATCTTGGGCTTGAAAACGCGGCTGCCAGGCTCGAAGCGCGCTGCCGTTTTGCGGCTTCGCTAGGCGCGAGTTTTGTCATTACTAACGCGGCCACGTGTGAGCATGAAAGCACGTTCTTTAAGCAGGCCGCTACACTGGCCGCCATAGCGCGTGAGTATGGTGTGCGTATTTTGCTTGAAAACCCCGGTAACGGGGTGCCCAACGTGTTCGATAGCTCGGCGGATGCGTTGGCGTTACTTGAACGGTTGGGTGATGAGGCCTTCGGTATTAACTACGATATGGGGAATTTGCTCTCACACTGCCCTGGGCAGAATGCCCTTGTTGATGCCCGAGCGGCCATGCCTATCGCCGATCACTTTCATCTCAAGCCCTGTGCTCGACGCAGTGATGGGTTTGATTTTGTTTCATTTGGCGAAGGTGATACAGACGACAAAGCACTCGCTGCTGTGCTGCTTGACCAAGACAAGCCGTTCTCTCTGGAGCTTCCATTTCGACTGCATCGCGATGCTGGCGCTCAGCCGTGGCGCGATGAACAACCACTGCCGCTCGATAGAATCGAATCGCAGATTTTACGCTCCCTTGAGGAGCTGGCTTTACTTACCCAATATTAATAAAAGGAAAACGTCATGCTGCTTAAAGGTAAAGTATGTATCGTGACTGGTGCTGCAGGTGAAAAAGGCATTGGCCTTAGAACGGCGCGTCTCTTCTACGAGCACGGTGCTTCCATTGTTATTTCCGACATCAATGAGGCAGCCTGCGAGAAGGTACGCAGCGAGTTTGATGCTGACCGCTCGATGGTCGTAACAGGTAACGTGGTAAGCCGTGATGACTGCTTCAGCCTAGCGAAAGCCGTGATGGAAAGGTTTGGCAGAATTGATGTGTTGGTCAATAACGCTGGTATCACTCAGCCGGTTAAGTTTGAAGAGATTACGCCAGAAGATTACGACCGTATTTTGGACGTTAACCTGCGTGGCATGATGTATATGTCGCAAGCTGTCGTGCCGCACATGAAACAGAGCGGAGCTGGGTCTATCATCAATACATCATCGGTTTCTGCACAGCGAGGCGGAGGTATCTTCGGTGGCCCACATTATAGTGCGGCCAAAGCCGGTATGCTGGGGCTTGGCAAAGCCATGGCGCGCGAGCTCGGTGCATCTGGCATTCGCGTTAACTCCGTAACGCCTGGCTTGATTGCCACCGACATTACTGCTGGCAAACTTGATGATCAAATGAAGGCTAAAATTCTGGAAGGTATTCCGCTAGCTCGCTTGGGTGGGCCTGCCGATGTTGCCAACGCTTTCCTTTTCCTGGCAAGCGATCTCTCAAGCTACATGACAGGGACAACCCTGGATGTGAACGGCGGTATGCACATTCATTGACTATGATAAGCTACCCTTATGCTTAAAATACGGTATAGGGGTAGCACTTGGATGACGCTATGAGCCAAATGGATCCGAATCTTTTGGATAGGCTTAAGGAGTTTGTTTCTGTCTCCGAACTTTCCCGGGATGGCCGGTTAAAGATCCCGCCAGAAAGAGCGCTCTGTGAGCACTTTGATATGCATCGCTCATCGGTACGGAATGTACTTTCAGTGCTGCATAGCCTTGGGTTCATTGAACGCAAGCAGGGCAGTGGTACCTTCCTCAAAATGCCGGAGCCGGTGTTTATGCAGCTCTACTTTGAGCTGGCACTAAAGCTTAACTATATCTCTGTTGATCATCTGGAAACTGCCCGGGAAATGTTTGAAAAAGAGATTGTCCAGGCAGCCGCTGTCAACCATCAGGCCCATGAGCTAGAGCAGCTTGAAAGGCTCTGTAGCAAGATCGTTAATTCCACCGATGTACTTGAAGGTATTCAGGCGGATTACGAGTTCCATGAGCTGTTGGCGATTATGGCCAAAAATCCCGCTGTGTTGATTATTTTTCAAGGGCTGTCATCGGTGCTTAAAAAAGTACTCCATCAGCGCAGAGTTCTTGCCAGGCAGTCAAAGGGTGCACAAAAGAAAACCAACGAGACCCATATCGCGCTTGTTGATGCTGTTAAAACCCGTGATCGCGAGTTGGCACGCCAAGCCATGCACGACCATTTTGAGACTTGGAATCAGCAGACATTACGCTCCTTCCCCCAAGAGAAAGCGTCTGCTTTTTCGATAGAGTAAGCACTTATATTCCAAGGCGGCGGAGCTGTTTTGATAGCCAGCGTAGCGTTGCTGCCTGTCTGATACACGTCAGTGTCAGTCTCCACAGCGATGGCACTGGCAATTCTGCAAGCAGCTTCGGTCTCCTGGTTATTGGTGTCCTTGTATAGCCCAGTCAGTGATAAACTATCGATATATTTAGCGGGTTAACAAACCAACCCGCTGGGGTAGGTTGCGGTAGCGAGGGCTGGTGTGAAAGGTGTTGTAAGTACAAGAAGTGCAAAAGGACTGTTAACGTCGCTCATCGTTGGCGCGATAGGCGGCACGATTTTTCAACTTACCGGTTTACCGCTTGCCTGGATGCTTGGCCCTCTGGTTGCCAATCTGCTGGTTTCCTCTCGGGGCGTTAACGTTGTAGTGCCGGAGCGACTGCGCAATGTTTTTCTCGCTGTTATGGGGTTGGTGTTAGGCAGCCAGGTGACACCGGAGCTCGCTCAGCGGGTGGTCGATTGGCCAATATCAGCCGTGCTATTGCTGGCGGGCATTAGCGCCTCTACGGTAGTGGCCTCGGCCTGGTATCGGCGCTGTGGGTTTGATTCTGTCAGCGCCTGGTTTGCCGCCGCTCCTGGCGCCATGACGGCGATGATTATCCTGGGCGACAAATGTGGCGGTGACCCTCAGCGTATTGCTATTGCCCAGTCGCTTCGCGTGATTTTGGTGATTTTAGTGTTACCTCCTCTTTTTTGGGCCTACGAGGGCGGGGAGGGTGGCATGGCGTTGCGGGCCAATGAGTTTGAACATGCCTGGATGCTGTTGCTTATCCCTCTGCTACTGCCGCTCGGGCGCTGGCTACGCTTTCCTACCCCCGCCTTATTGGTACCGTTGCTTACCGCTGCACTGCTTTCAGGGTTTGATATTGCCAGTCTTCGCTTGCCCGACTGGGGAATGAACCTGATGCTTTGGGTATTGGGCAGCGCAATCGGATCTCGCTTTAAAGGCATGACGCGGCGTTTATGGGGGCGCTATTTATGGCAGTCAGGCATTGCCACGCTGTTGGCGCTTATGGTGTTGGCCTTGTTTGCCGAATTAATTCATCAGTTTGTGGGCGTTGGCCGTGATGTCGCTCTGCTGGCGCTGGCACCCGGCGGGGTTGGCGAGATGGCCATTTTGGCGGTGGCGCTTAATATTGACCCGGTATTCGTCGCATTTCATCACCTTCTTCGCATGGTGACGTTGATGGTTTTTGCGCCATTTTGGGCTCGTTGGCTTTTACGGCATCAGGCATCTAACCCTACTAATGATCGATAAGTAACGTAAGGAACGTTCATGTTTTCTCGTATGCTGCAGCCGCTATTTCGTTACTTTGAAACGCGCGTAGATCCTTACCCCATGGAGGATGTGCAAACACCGCCTAAAGGTCTGTTGCCCTTCATCAAGCACTTCTCGCGCCCGGTATTGCCGTTGCTGATTGCCATGACGCTATTTACTGCGCTGGTGTCATCTGCGGAGGTGGTTTTCTTTAACTATATGGGGCAACTGGTTGATTGGCTGGGCAATGTAGAGCGTGAAGGCTTTTGGGCTGCGAATGGGCTTTGGTTGACCGGGGTAGGTGTGTTGATGCTTGTGGGGCTGCCGCTGCTGGTGCTGGCTCAATCGTTGGTTACTCATCAAAGTATCTTCGGCAATTACCCGATGATTGGCCGTTGGCTCTCGCATCGTCATATGCTCAATCAAAGCCTGGCTTTTTATCAGGACGAGTTTGCCGGGCGGGTGTCCCAAAAAGTGATGCAAACCGCCCTGGCGATCCGCGAAACGGTCACCAAGGTGATGGGCCTTTTGGTCTATGCCATTGTGTACTTCACCGGTGCGGCGATTTTGTTGGGGCGGGCCGATTTGTGGCTATTGCTCCCTTTGGGGCTTTGGCTTATTGGGTATCTGGCCATCATGCGCTTTTTTGTTCCTCGGCTGCGTGATGTGTCCATGGCGCAGGCCGATGCCCGCGCGCAGATGACTGGGCGCGTGGTCGACAGCTACAGCAATATTCAAACCATAAAGCTATTTGCGGATACCGAGCGTGAGCAGCGCTATGCACGCGATGCCATGGAAGGGTTCATGGAAACCGTGCACCGACAGATGCGTTTGGTCACCATTATGAGTGTCAGCCTAACGCTGCTAAATACCGCGCTGCTGGTAGGCACGGCAGGTATGGCGATTAGCACCTGGTATTACGACGCCATTTCGCTAGGCGTATTAACCATCGCGATTGCGCTGGTGATGCGCATTCGCTTTATGTCTGACTGGATTTTATGGGAAGTGGCGGGCTTGTTTGAAAATATTGGTACGGTACAGGATGGCATGAACACTATTGCCCGCGAACCGACCATCAGTGATGTGCCCAATGCGCCCGCCCTCCATGTACCGGCGGGTAAAATTCATTTTGACGCGCTGCGCTTTGGCTACGAGCAGGCCAAAGGCGAAAGTCGAACCGTGTTTGATGGGTTGAACCTGACAATCGCCCCCGGTGAGAAAATTGGCCTGATTGGTCGTTCAGGCGCGGGTAAATCGACCCTCGCTAACCTGCTGCTGCGTTTTTATGATGTTCAGGGCGGGCGCATTCTTATCGATGAGCAGGACATTGCTCAGGTCACGCAAACCTCGTTGCGTCACCAGATTGGCATGGTGACCCAGGATACCTCGCTTTTGCACCGTTCACTGCGCGATAACATTCGCTACGGCACCCCACAGGCAGATGATGAAGCGGTATGGGCCGCCGTATGCCGTGCCCATGCGGATGCGTTCATTAACGACCTGGTGGACCCTCAGGGGCGTCGTGGGTTAGACGCACATGTGGGCGAGCGCGGCGTTAAGCTGTCGGGCGGCCAGCGCCAACGTATTGCCATCGCGCGCGTACTATTGAAAAACGCGCCTATTTTGGTATTGGATGAAGCCACGTCGGCGCTGGACTCTGAAGTGGAAGCCGCCATTCAAGAGCAGTTGGATACGTTAATGGAAGGTAAAACGGTTATTGCTATTGCCCATCGTCTCTCTACCATTGCAATGCTTGATCGACTGATCGTGGTCGAGCAGGGGCGTATTGTAGAAAGCGGCACGCATACCGAATTGCTCGCTCAAGACGGCATTTATGCGGGGCTATGGAAGCGCCAGTCGGGCGGCTTTCTTGGGGTCGATATGTGATGTTTCTGATCCTCTGCTAACGTGTTCCAGATGACAGCTAAACCAGGAGATCGACAATGCAAGTGATAACGCTACAGGCCCCAGGCGGGCTGGATAAACTTAATGTGCAGGATGCCACGGCACCTGGCGCACCTGCAGCGGGTGAGGTTCGCGTGCGCATTCATGCAAGCTCGCTGAATTTTCATGACTACGGCGTAGTGGCGGGCATAATGCCGACCGCTGACGGCCGTATTCCCATGTCGGATGGGGCGGGCATTGTTGAAGAGGTCGGTGAGGGAGTATCCGAGTTTTCAGTGGGTGATCGCGTGGTATCGACGTTCTTCCCCTACTGGTTGGAAGGCCCTGCACGCATTGCGGATTTTACGACAACGCCTGGCGATGGTGTTGATGGCTATGCCTGTGAACAGGTGGTTCGCCCGGCACAGTGGTTTACCCATCAGCCGAAGGGGTATAGCCATGCTGAGTCGGCAACGCTCACTACCGCAGGGTTAACGGCATGGCGTGCGCTTGTGGTGGATGGCGGCTTGAAAGCAGGCGATACGGTTTTGGTGCTGGGCTCTGGCGGTGTATCCATATTTGCGTTGCAGTTTGCACGCATGATGGGCGCCCACGTTATCGCGACGTCATCTTCCAACGCGAAATGCGAGCGGTTACGTGAATTGGGCGCTACCCATACGATTAACTACAAGGAAACCCCTGAATGGGGCAAGCAGGTTAATGAACTGACGGATGGTCAAGGCGTTGATCATATTGTCGAAGTAGGCGGACCTGGCACGCTACCGCAATCTATCGAAGCGATCAAAATTGGTGGGCATATCTCATTGATTGGTGTGCTGACAGGCCGCCAGGGCGACATTCCAACTGCGAAGCTAATGGCGAAGCAGGCGCGTTTGCAGGGCCTGATTGTGGGCAGTCGTCGCCATCAGATAGAGATGATCAAGGCTATTGAGGCTAACGATATGCGCCCCGTTATTGATCGGGAGTTTGCATTAGCCGAGATTGCGGAGGCTTTTCGCTACCAGGAGGCAGGCAAGCATCTAGGAAAAATTTGTTTAACGTTCTAAAAGCGTTGACGTGTGATCTTTACCAGCACTGCCCACAAGGGGGTGCTGGTAGAGCAAGGTGATTATTCTGCTAAACGGCTATACACGACGCCCTTGATTTCAAGCTCCCAGATATGCTCATAAGGCACGGTGATGCTATCCACCTCATCAGGATCATCGTGACTTTTGTGTAGCTGCTGTTCGGGAATGACCGTTGCATCCATTTTGCGGGCGAGCTGAATGCGCGCACTAAACCGGTTGCCAGCCTGGTCGATAAGAACGCGCTCTCCCGACATGCATTTTTCAAGCTTGGCGTAGAGCTCTGCCTCGCTAACATGAACAATACTCATGGTCGCCTCCTGCGTAACATGAAATGGTTGCGGATAATGGTTATCTCTGAAGATGTCATTTTAGTCGATAAGTTCGAATAGCTCCGCAGAGATTTATCCTCAAGATACTAACCTTGTTCTTGTGTAATGTATTGACCGTAAACCTCAGAGCGTTCGTTGTTTGATGGCGCCTACTTATCAAGCGTCTGTCCATACAGAGCGACAGCGTTTGGCGGTGTACTGCCGAGGCAGTGAGGTGTGGCAGCAGTTTTTGTTTATTACCGACCTAACCGTGCAGGGGAAGCAGGTGCTGAGCGATGCCGGTATTAACCCCGCGCTGTTGTCACAGAATGCTGCGCTGGGTGGTCATGCGGTATTGGCCGCCAGCAATACGCTGACGGCCACTTTAAACGTACCGAGCGTGCTATTTACGCTGTCTCTTCGGGTAGCTTTGCGCTATGAAAGACGTTTTGTACATCGTCCAGATCGGTGAGCATGCCCACAAATTTTTCAAATAGCGCCACGTCATCGCCTTCGAGCGGCGTGGTGTTTTGCGGCAGAAACTGAATCTCATCAATTTCAAAATCGAGCTCACCGAACGCATTCAGCAGGGCTTGCTTGGCTTTAGCATATTCGGTGTGTGGCGCATAAACCGTAATACGCGCTTCTTCCTGCTCAATGTCGGTCACATCAACATCGGCTTCCATTAGTGCTTCAAGCACCGCCTCTTCTTCCTGGCCGACAAACGCAAAAATCGCGCAGTGATCGAACATGTGGCTAACGCTGCCGGGGGTGCCAATCTTGCTTTTCGTTTTGGTAAAGCAACCGCGTACATCGCCAAAGGTGCGGTTAGGGTTATCGGTTAAGCAGTCGACAATCACCATGGCGTTACCGGGGCCAAAGCCTTCGTAGCGTGCTGGAGAGAAGTCTTCGCCACCTGCGCCGCTGGCCTTGTCTAGCGCTTTATCAATAACGTGCGAGGGAACCTGGTCTCTTTTCGCACGCTCTATTAAACCGCGCAGGGCAAGGTTACCGTTCGGGTCGGAGCCGCCTGCTTTTGCAACAACGTAAATTTCACGCCCGTATTTGCTGTAAACCTTGGTTTTTGCGTCGGCCGTTTTAGCCATCGATTCTTTACGGTTTTGAAACGCCCTACCCATATCGGAGTCCTTTATTAGCCGTGCCACGCCTGTCTTGACAGCAGGCGTCATTTTCATCGAAAAAGGGGCAAATTTTACCCAACAGCGTACCATGCTAACAGCGTTATTTAAGCGAGACGACGTTATACAGCAAGCAACTCAGCCGGTAACGGCATTGGCGCATGTAGACGATGATTCATTAATAAGTAAAAAGAGGAAAAAATGCCGTTCTCACTCTGGTTGTCACTCGCGGCTATCTGCGCCATGGGGGCGATGTCGCCCGGGCCCAGCCTCGCTCTGGTTTTAAAACACACGTTGGGCGGTGGGCGGTGGCCAGGCATTACCGCTGCTTTATTTCATGCGGCTGGCGTCGGATTTTATGCGCTTTTGACCGTCTGGGGGCTGGGCGCGTTAGTGACTCGTTCGCCTGACGTTTTTCAACTGGTTACCTGGGCGGGCGCCGCCTATTTAGCCTGGTTAGGCATCAAGGCGTTACGGGCTGGTAGGGCGGGGGCAATGAGTCAACAGGGGGCGGTAACCACTCGCCGTCAGGCGGCCAAAGAGGGGATGCTAGTAGCGCTGGGTAATCCCAAGCTGATTATCTTTTTTGTGGCGTTGCTGAGCCAGTTTGTTACTCCTGATATGAGTAGTATGGCAAAGATGATCGTCGTACTAACCGCTATGCTTATTGATGGTGGTTGGTACGTGCTGGTGGCGGTCGGCTTGTCGCATTCGCGGGTACTGCCTTGGTTGCAGCGCCATGCGCACTGGGTCAATCGATTAACCGGCGTGCTATTGATTGCGCTGGCGCTGCGCGTTGCCATGGGGCCAATTACCCTGGGTTAATAGGCCGTTGTGCTTGGCAATAATCGATATAAGGCGCTGGTGCCATCCCTGTAGCCGTGGCAAGGTAGTGTTTATATCGCCTGGAAGGTGTAAGGCTTAATAATGACGATTTACGATCAAGACTGTTACACCCACCAAGGGCAGCCGTTTAATTTACGCGCGCTGCGTGGGCAAGTGCTGTTGGTAGTTAATGTGGCCAGCCAATGTGGATTTACGCCGCAATTAAAAGAGCTTGAGGCGTTATACCAGCGCTATCGTGACCGCGGCTTCACCGTGCTGGGGTTTCCCTGCAACCAGTTTGGCCGTCAGTCGCCGGAAAGTGCTGAGGCATTTTGTACTTTTGGTGAGCAAACGTACGGGATAAGCTTCCCATTGATGGAAAAAGTCAGTGTTAATGGCAGCCACGCACACCCGCTATTTGTCATGCTGAAACAACAGGCGCCCGGGGTCTTGGGCACTCAAGTCATTAAGTGGAATTTTACCAAGTTTCTGGTTGGACGCGATGGCAGGGTCATTGCCCGTTTTGGCCCGCGAGACCATGGGCAACCCTTACGCTTGGCATTGGAAGCGGCGCTGGATCGTGAATAGGTCGTTGGCCATCAACGAGTCAGAGTGCTGACGGCGGCTTAATGCTCTCCACGGGCAACCTTAACGCGGTTCATAAGCTCGACCCAGCGGTGGCGTACCATCATGGTGGTTAGCCCGGAAAAAAGCGCCCAGCCTTTGCGCCGCCACCCCTTTAAGCGCAGGTTATGACTCACCAGCTGTTGCATCAGCTTATGGTCATCAAACTTTCGCCATTCGCTGGCAATCGAAAGTTGATGGCGTGACATCACCGGGGCTAGCTCCAGGCGAAACATCCACTCAAGCTCCATCAGCGGCATGTCGTGCTGGTTAATGACCTCGACCATGCTGGCGTAATCCCGTTCGCTGGGTTCGCGGTCTAGCCATAAGGGGGCCAAGGCAAGCCAAAGGTCGCCGCGCTCGTCGACTAGTTGCTGTGCGTTCATGATGGCCTCGCAGGCATTTAAAAGAAGGGGCACTATCCTGCCGTGAAAGGCAAATAAGCTCAAGAGCGGACAGCGCCCGCTTGGCAAGCTAAAATAGCCGCCATGCTTACAGCATTGTCATGCTGATAATGAAACCAATCCGATAGTGAGGTTCGATGTGATTATTAAACCCAAAGTACGCGGCTTTATCTGCACGACTACTCACCCTAAAGGCTGCGAGCAAAACGTGCTTGAGCAGATTGAAGCAACCCGCGCGCGTGGTTTGGATAAAAGCGCCGGCCCCAAAAAAGTGTTGGTGATCGGGGCTTCCAGCGGTTACGGCTTGGCTGCTCGGATTACCGCTGCCTTTGGTTACGGTGCCGATACGCTGGGCGTGTTTTTTGAAAAGCCCAGCAGTGACACCAAAACCGGTACGGCGGGTTGGTACAATAGCGCAGCGTTTGACAAGTTTGCCAAGCAGGAAGGTCTTTACAGCAAGTCGATCAATGGCGATGCGTTCTCTAATGAAGCGCGTGAAAAAGCCATTGAGCTGATCAAGCAAGATATGGGCGAAATCGACCTGGTGGTGTACTCACTGGCATCGCCTGTGCGCAAGCTGCCGGATAGCGGTGAGCTCAAGCGCTCAAGCCTGAAGCCGATCGGTGAGACCTACCGCGCCACGGCCATTGATACCAATAAAGACCGGATTATCGAGGCAGAAGTGGAGCCTGCCACCCAGCAGGAAATCGACGATACCATCACCGTGATGGGTGGTGAAGATTGGGAACTGTGGATGGACGCACTGGACCAGGCGGGCGTGCTGGCCAAAGGCGCACGCAGCGTGGCGTTTAGCTATATCGGTACGGAAATTACCTGGCCGATTTACTGGCACGGCGCCTTGGGTAAAGCCAAGGAAGACCTGGATCGTGCGGCCACGGCGATTGATGGCAAGCTTAAAACTAGCGGCGGCGGCGCTAATGTCGCGGTACTCAAATCTGTTGTTACCCAGGCCAGTGCAGCTATTCCGGTGATGCCGCTGTATATCGCCATGGTGTATCGCATCATGAAGGAGCAGGGCGTACACGAAGGCACCATTGATCAGCTCAATCGACTCTTTGGTGAACGGCTCTATGCCGCAGAGCAGAGCGGCGACATGGCCACGGATGATAAAGGCCGTCTGCGTCTGGATGATTGGGAGCTGCGCGACGATATCCAACAGGCTTGCCAGGATCTGTGGCCGGAAGTGACTACCGAGAATCTATTTGATATCACCGATTACGCTGGTTATAAGCATGAGTTCTTAAAACTGTTCGGCTTTGAGCGTGATGATGTCGATTACGACGCCGACGTGAACCCTAATGTTGAGTTCGACGTGGTTAATTTATAAACCGTTAAATCGGTAAGCGACTTGCTTACCGCTTTAACGAATTGTCGGGCTTTTGTGCCCGGCAATTTGCGTTTGACGCGTAAAGTCCGCTAGCGGCAGGCGCAAAATCAATCACTGTTAAATGTTTACTGCTGGATACGCAAGTCCTTGAAGGTTCTGCCATGGTAAAAGCAGAGTGTTACTCGCTTTTACCATGGAGGAAATATGACCCGTACCGCACGAGTGGAGCCAGTTAGCGAAGACCAGGGCGACGCGATCATCGTATCGGGTTGGCGCGTTGTCGATGTTACCGAGCCTGATGCCCCTCAAGAAATATCCCGCCACGACACTGAGCCACAAGCAATTGATGCAGCGCGCCGCTTTGAAGCCGAAACTGCCCACGAACCTGGTTCAGCGCCTGATGATACTCAGGATTACGATGCGTCTGATCCCAACGCAGGCAAAGACGTTTCGTAATAGAGTCGTTTCAGCTGCGGGCCAGAAGGTGCCATGCACAAACGATGTCATGAAACTGATTGGATAAACAGGCAGCGATTATCCCGCAACTGGCGGGTATTGGTGATTTTCAATTCGGTCAACTAACTTGTAAGAGTGTGGCACTCAAGGAGAGACAGCATGAAACGGACTACATTAGCTATTGCAATTGCAGCTCTTTGCACTGGAATGTCCAGTGGCGTGTTTGCTGAGGATAACCAGCAAGAAAATGGTCAATCAGAAGGTGCGCTGGAACAACAGGAAGAGGCGGTCGATGAGCAGGACGACGCTCAGGATGAGCAGCCCGCCGCTATGACAGGTGGCAACGCGGCGTCTTCTTCGGATGTTGACCAGGAGGAGAGTGATGATCCGAACGACCTGATGTCTCGCCAAATAAGTGATATCGAAGGCATGACAGTGGTCAACATGCAGGATGAAGAAATTGGCGGTATTGACCGGATCGTTGAGCATAAAGAGTCTGGCGAACTGTATGCGGTTATTTCCATTGGTGGCGTATGGGGAATCGGTGCCGATGAAGTGGCGCTGCCATTAGATGAAATTGAGATGAAGGACGACCAACTGGTTACCAACACCACCTACGGTAGTGAAGAGATAGAAGCGACGGCAGAACAGTATGACGAAGACAATTTCAGCCAGATAGATAACGGTATGACCGTAACGCAGGCCCAGCAGCATCCTGATTAAGATACTGTCATGAGAATGGCCATCTAATGCCTGAAAGGCCATAACACTTTGTTCATGAGTTCGCCTTGCCTTGTATAATGAGGCAAGGCGTTTTTTTGGTCGTTAAACGATTATTAAGATCGTTATTAACTTTCATACAAGTTTTAAGAAAGATGGTTTTTTATTGTTACTTTTTTCCTCCGTTGGCTAACGTTTGAAGAGTGACTCATCCAAGGAGGACAGCATATGAACCGGACAATAGTAGCCATTGCTATCGGTGCTATCTTTACGAGCATTTCAGCAGCCGTGTTGGCCAATGAAAATGATGCATCACAGAGCGACGGTCAGATGACCCAGCAGCAGGACAGCTCAACAGCCGGACAGCAGCAAAGTACGGACACTCCCCGTAATCAGGAACAGGGTGATACCGAGCGTGAAACCGGCACTCAAGGGCCTCAACAGAGCTCTGAAAGCGACGACCTGGATATGCCTGACCAGGCCGATATAGACAGCGACGATACGCAGAATGAACAAGGTGGTAACCGCTTGGAAGTTTTGAAAGATGAGGATGCCGACCAGACCACTGTTGAATAATGTAAAACCTCACCATTGTTTCTTGACGAGTCTTACTAAGTAAGCGGTGATAATATACGTGTTAATTTTTATTATAATTCATCGTTAGCTTTGCTCTTAGGCGCTTAGGTCTACTAGCTTTTTAAGTGCAAGCCAACACAAGGAGCAATATTATGAAACGGACAACACTAGCCATTGCTATTGGTGCGATTTGTGCAGGACTTTCAGGCGGCGCTCTGGCTCAAGACGCTAACCAGAACGACACTGACAATGCCGATCAAATGACGCAGCAGCAAGATGCTACGGCGCAAACGCAGCCACAAGGCACAGCAACTGACAGCCGTGCTCAGTCTCAGCCTAATGGCGACGAAACGATGGACGTTGAAGTCGACCAGGAGCCTGCTGAGGTAAAAGTTGAACAAGACTCTCCCAACATTCGAGTAGAGCAGTCAGAGCCGGACGTGACGGTCGAGCAGCCTGAACCCAACGTGACGATTGAACAGCCCGAGCCCAACGTTACCGTTGAAGACGCTGAGCCTAACGTTACTGTTGAGCAGGGTGGCGAGCCTGACGTTAACGTCGAGCAAGCCGATGATGCACAGGTCGACGTTAATAGCGATGACGATCAAGAACGCCAGCAGGCTGCCCAGGATAATCGTAACGACCAGGATGGCAATAATTCATTGATGTCTCACCCGGTTAGCGAGCTGGAAGGTATGGCCGTCATTAACCAGGATGGCGAAGAGATCGGTGATATTCAACATATCGCTCAACACAACGACTCTGGTGACCTGTTTGCCATTATCTCCGTCGGTGGTATCTGGGGCTTCGGCGCGACAGAAATCGCTTTGCCGATGGATGAAGTGGAGTTCCAGGATGAACAGCTCATCATGAATACCACGTATGGCAGTGACGAGATTGAAGCGTCCTCAGAGGATTATGTCGAGGATAATTATACGCAGGTCGATAGCGATATGACGCTATCCGAAGCGAAGCAGAATCAAAACCAATAAGCGATTTGATCGATAAGCGGCTTAGATGCTGACAGGAAGGGCAGGGCGTTCGCGCCTTGCCCTTTTTCTATTGATGGCTCTGTTATCAATACGATGTATCGCTATGCCCATCACTTCGGCCCTCAGCTGCGATCAGCACTAGCCAGGTGCGACTGTGCGTTTCGATACTTAGGCTTTTACCTCTTCCTGCTCTGCAAGGCTGGCCTTTTTGTCAGCAGATGACTCTTTGGTGGTCGCTCGCGTACTAACACCTGACGCATTGCCTTTCGCCGGTAACGTTTTGGTATGGGTGGGCGCGTCATTAAAGCTGTTTTTTAGCATTTCATTGTCGGCGCTCATATCAATGCTGCCGTGGAAAACGCTGCCATCTTCAAGCACAAGGCAGGGCGATACGATGGTGCCAGTCACTTGGGCGCCCTTGTGGATCGTTGCGCGGTGTAAAGCAATTAAATTACCTTCTACTTCGCCGGATACGTGCAAAGTATGAGCAAACACATCGCCTTTAAAATAGCTATTTGCGCCTAATGTGACGGTGTGCTGTTTGCAGGTGATAGTGCCGCTAACACGCCCTTTTACGGTCAAATCCTCATCACTATTGATGTCGCCTTCTACTTGCGTATGGCTACCGATAATGGAGGTGCTGGGGCGCGCATTGCTGCTGGTTGGCGTGCTCGATAGAAGCGTGTCACTTGAGTCTGGTGAGCTGGGCGGCGTCGTTTTTTGCTCGGCAGTTGCATTCTTGGCTTTATTAAACATCGTTAACTCCTGGTAAATGTCGGCCTGGCGCTTTTAAGACGTACGCGTTGAGCATAAAAAGTCATTGAATACTTTAATCTGCTTAACGGCTGGATAAAGCTCAGAATTAAGCCGAGTGGGGGAGGTTATTCGCGCCGCCATAAAAATAAATCGCGTATAACCTTAGTCTGGGCAAAATATTGACAGTGGCGGGACCGGTGTATGGGTATTCAAGCATGGTTTATTCTTATTGGTGTTAGCGCAATGACACTGATTGTATGGGATGGCAGGCGCCGTAAGGCAAGGCAGCGCGCTGAAGGCTCATACTCTTCAGGTGACGTGCCTCAACCGTCGCCTGCTGTCTCTCTCGTTTCTGACATCGCTGTTGAACAGTCACCACCTAAAGCCACCGTTACACCACTGGTGGCCCCGTTAAAAGAGGGCAGCCGAATTGGGGCGGCCACATCGATTACGGGGAATATCACCGCCAACGAGCCCGTGCTGGTTAAAGGGAACGTGCAGGGCAGGGTCGTCGCGTCGCAGCATTCTTTAACGGTGAATGCATCAGGGCAAGTAGCACCCTATATAGAAGGTGGTTTTGTCACCGTTGATGGCCATGTTTCAGGCACGCTGAAAGCGCATGCCAGGGCCACGCTACTGCCACAAGCAACTGTACAGGGTGTGATTGATACGCCATGTTTAGAGTGTGAGGCGGGTGCCTGGCTTCAAGCAAATGTTAGGCATCGCGCCGTTCAGCAGAACGTTACTGCGATGGTTTCCTAAGACGTTTTCCCAGAACGGGCCTCAAGACCGTTTTAAAGAGTAGGCTATTGATCGCTACGGCCTCCCGGGCCTCAGCTCTTTATCTTCATAGCCTAAGCCCAGCGTACGGCGACACCTTTTTCTATTGGGAGCTATCAGGCACTGCCCAAAACGTCACAATTGGGTAAGATGACGTTTCATTTACTGATGGCGTTTTGGCATGCAGCTCAGCTCTTTGTCTCCCCCGTTAACACTTGCGCGCCAGCGCATTGGGGTATTACTGCTGCCTGGCTTTTCCATGCTCTCACATGCCAGTGCCGTCGAGCCGCTGCTGATGGCTAATCAGCTTAGCGGCCAGGTGCTCTATCAGGTGTTTACGCTCAGTACCGATGAGCAGCCGGTGCGAAGCAGCGCTCAATTATCCTGTCATGCTGACTACACCCTGGAAGGGGCACCGCCTCATCTGGACATGGTGCTTATCTGCGCGCCTTCGCCTCTGCCCTATGCGTTACCGGCCAAACTAATGGAGTGGCTGCGCCACCAGCCAAGCCGAACGATGCTGGGCGGATTGGCGGGAGGGGCTGAGGTGTTGGCCCGCACGGGATTGCTGGAAGGCTATCGAGCGACCTTACCTTGGCAACGTTTTGCAGCCTTTTCCCAAGCGTATCCTCAGGTGGCGCTGTCGCAACAGCTTTTTGAGATCGACCGCAACCGGATCACTTGTGCCAGCGGTACGGCGGCCATGGACATGATGCTGACGCTGGTGCGCCAACAGCAGAACAATCATCTGGTTGAACAGGTGTCAGAGCACTTTATGTGTGAGCGAATTCGCATGGCCGATGAGCGCCAACATGTGCCGCTGCGCCACCGCTTGGGTCACGCCCCGCAGAGCCTGGTAGACGCTGTGACGCTGATGGAAGCCAACATAGAAGAGCCGCTTTCGACCCTGGAGCTGGCTGAGCATTTAGGCATTTCCCGCCGCCAGTTGGAGCGCCTGTTTAAAAAATATCTTCAGGCGGTGCCTAGCCGCTATTACCTCAATTTGCGTTTGCAGGATGCCCGTAAACAGTTGCGTGAAAGTGATCGCTCGGTAGGCGATATCGCGTTTGCGACGGGGTTTTCCTCGGCGGCTCATTTCTCAACGGCTTACCGCAATCATTTTGGATTAACCCCACGGGAAGAGCGTTTGAGCTGATGCACGCCCACGTCGCAAAACCTGCAGTAACGCATTAGCACCAGAGACCTCCCTTCAGAAATAATCTGAAATATGGGCAGCATTACATAATTTACCGTCACATTACTGAAAGCGGGTGAGCTTGCTCGCCCCGTATACTGATATAACTGATTGACTCAACGAGAGGGACTGACCCATGAGCACGACCCCAACCCGGCAGGATTTTGATCACTACATGACTCCCAACTATGCGCCGCAGCAGATTATTCCGGTGCGCGGAGAAGGCAGCCGCTTGTGGGATCAGCAGGGGCGTGAATATATTGATTTTGCGGGCGGTATCGCGGTGAACTCGCTGGGTCATTGCCATCCCGTGTTGGTGAATGCCTTAAAAGAGCAGGGGGAAAAACTTTGGCATCTCTCCAATATCTATACCAATGAACCCGCGCTTAAGCTGGCTAAAAAGTTGGTTGAACGGACCTTCGCTGACAAGGTGTACTTGTGCTCTTCTGGCGGTGAAGCCAACGAGGCCGCACTGAAGCTGGCGCGCCGTTACGCGGTAGACCATTACGGCGAAAAGAAAGACAAGATCATCTCCTTCAACCAATCCTTCCATGGCCGCACGCTGTTTACCGTGAGCGTGGGTGGTCAGCCCAAGTACTCCCAGGGGTTTGGTCCAGTGCCTGGCGGTATTTTGCACGCTGAGTTTAATGATCTTGACAGTGTGCGCGCTCTAATGGGCGATGACACGTGTGCGGTGATGGTCGAACCCATGCAGGGTGAAGGTGGTATTTTGCCCGCGACGCCCGAGTTTCTAGACGGCCTGCGCGAGCTGTGCGATCAGCACAATGCGCTGCTGGTATTTGATGAAGTGCAAACCGGGGTTGGCCGTTGCGGTACGTTGTATGCCTATGAGCGTTATGGCGTAACGCCCGATATTCTCACCAGTGCCAAGTCGCTGGGTGGCGGCTTCCCGGTTGGCGCGATGCTGGCAACTGACAGCGTCGCCAAATCCCTCGCGTTTGGAACCCATGGTTCTACCTACGGCGGTAATGCCTTGGGCTCCGCGATTGCGTTGGCTGCGCTGGAATTTATCGATACGCCAGACGTACTGGAAGGCATTCAAAAGCGCCACGACCTGTTCCGTGAGCAGTTGGAAACCATTAATCGCAAGCATGGCGTGTTTAAAGAAATTCGTGGCATGGGACTGTTGATAGGTGCCCAGATGTCGGACGCCTATGAAGGCCGCGCCAAGGATATTCTGCCGCTGGCCATCGAAGAAGGCGTAATGGCACTGATTGCAGGTCCTAACGTGCTTCGCCTGGCGCCTTCACTGGTGGTGCCGGAGGCAGACATTGCTGAAGGTATGGCCCGTTTGGAGCGTGCGATTGAGCGCCTTGTTGCCAACGCATGAATTCGACCACGGCGACATTGAGAGAGGGGGCGTCAAGCATGCTGGTCATTCGTCCGGTAAAAATGGCGGATCTCGAAGCGCTGGTCGTGTTGGCAGAGCATGCGACGCCCAAGCTTACCAACCTGCCCGCTAACCGCGAACGTTTAGAGGAGCGCATTGAGCGCTCCCTGGCGGCGTTTAATGATGAGATCGAGTTTCCGGGTAACGAGCACTACACCTTTGTGCTTGAAAATAGCGCGCTGGTGGATGAGGCGGGGCATGGTGAAATACTGGGAACGGCCACTATTCGTGCCCAGGCGGGCGCCAATGAGGCCTACTACACCTACCGCCAGGAAACGTTGATTCATGCATCTCAACAGCTCAACGTACGTCGCGAAGTACAAACCCTGGCGCTCTCTCATGAAGTTTCTGACGCTACGCTGCTGTGCGCGTATTCACTAAATCCGCGTTACAAGGGGACCAGCGCCGAAAGCCTGTTGCGGCGTGCTCGGCTGATGTTTATTGCCCAGTACCCCGAGCGCTTTTCGCGCATATTGGCCGTGGCGTTTCCCGGTTACCTGGATGCGCAGAACGAATCGCCCTTTTGGGAAAGTGTGGGCCACCACTTTTTTGCGCGCAGTTTTCACGATATCAACCACATCGCAGGTGTGCGCTCTAAAAGCTTTATTGCCGAGGTGATGCCTCAGTTCCCGCTCTATTTGCCGCTGTTGACGCCACCGGCCCGGGCGGCGATTGGCCGGGAGCATCCTGCGCATGAAGAAGCTTTGCAGGAGATGCTTGCCGAAGGCTTCGTGCGCTCGCGCCATGTGGACATTTTCGACGCGGGGCCGCTTGTGAAAGCCGAACGCGAGCGTTTGGCGACATTCAACCGTGCCGCTTGGCATCCGGTACGCCTTCGCCCGGACGAAACGCTTCCCGATGCCGAACCTGCCTTGATCGCTAATCAGGCGCTGGGTGATTTTCGCTGCATTGTCGCCCGTTACGCGCTTTCAGCCACTGGGCAACTGATGCTTTCAGAGGCGGATGCCAAACGCTTGGGAGTAGAGGAGGGGCGAGCTGTATTTGCCGCACCACTTACTCTGCCCAGCGCGGTGGATGCCTTTGATGAAGGAGAAATATGATGCGCATTCGTCCTATCGCCCGTGCAGATGTTGATGGGTTGCTGGCGCTTGCGCAGCAGGCGGGCGTGGGCTTTACCTCGCTGCCCAATAACCGAGAATTTCTGGCAGAAAAAATTGAAACGTCTGTCCGCGCGTTTGAAGAGCGTACCCCGGTTAACAATCGGCTCTACTTCTTTGTGCTGGAAGATGAGGCTAATGGCGAGCTGGCCGGCTGCTGTGCCATTGAAGGCCAGGTAGGGCACGAAGTGCCTTTTTATAACTATCGGTTGGGTACGTTGGCGCACTCGTCGGTACAGCTGGATTTACACCGCACCATCGATACGCTGTTTTTAAGCTCTGACCATACCGGCGATGCCGAAGTCTGCTCACTGTTTTTGCGCCCGGAATACCGGGGTGAGGCCAATAAACACCTGCGTAACGGTGCGCTGCTCTCCAAGGCGCGCTGGCTGTTTATTGCACAGTTTCGTGATCGTTTTCCTGAGAAAGTGCTCGCTGAAATGCGCGGCGTGTTCGATGAGCAGAACCGCAGCCCCTTCTGGGAGAGCCTGGGAAAACACTTTTTTCCCATGGATTTCAGTGAAGCCGACCGCTTGACCGGTCTTGGGCAGAAAAGCTTTATCGGTGAATTAATGCCGCGCTTTCCCATTTACACCACGTTTATGGCCGAGGAGGCGCGCGCGTGTATTGGTCAAGTGCATCGGCATACCCGGCCTGCGCTTGAAATGCTTAAAAAAGAGGGGCTGCGCTGGGAAGGCTATATCGATATTTTTGACGGTGGCCCGACGGTTGAAGCCTATATCGACGATGTGCGGGCTGTGCGCAATTCGCAGCTATATCACGTTGAAGTATCGACCAAGGCACCTGATGAGAGCGTTAGCCGCTGGTTGGCTGCGACCACCACCATGCAGGCCTTTACCGCCGCGTGGATAGGCCGTGCACCCACCCGCGATACGATTGTTTTAAGCCACACAGAAGCTGAGCGCCTAGGGGTTACCACAGGTGATGCCGTGCGGCTTCTGGAAACCTGAACAGGTAGGAGAGCATGATGCACGCCCAACAACAGCAGCTTATCAACGGCGCCTGGGTGAATGGCGCTGCAGCATCGTTTAGTAAGTTTGACCCCGTCTCAGGCGGGCTGCTCTGGCAAGGGGCATCAGCCAGTGATACGCAGGTTGAAGAAGCGGTAGCCGCTGCGCGTAAGGAGTTTCCAGAATGGGCAAAAACGCCCTTTAGCGAAC
Source organism: Halomonas sp. AOP30-A1-24 (assembly GCF_052378165.1). Lineage (NCBI taxonomy): Bacteria > Pseudomonadati > Pseudomonadota > Gammaproteobacteria > Oceanospirillales > Halomonadaceae > Halomonas > Halomonas sp. AOP30-A1-24. The sequence goes on along the minus strand of NZ_JBQSXL010000005.1, from coordinate 138,185 downwards.
GCCAGGCGTTGGTTGAGCGTTTTGCTGAGGTACTTAAATCGCGCAGTGAAGCGCTGGCTGTCGCCATTGCCTCTGAAACCGGCAAGCCGCTTTGGGAGGCGCGTACGGAAGCGGGCGCTATGGTGGGGAAAATAGCGCTCTCGCTCAAGGCGTACAAGGAGCGCACCGGCGAGCGCGAAAAAGCTGTAGGCAGTGCCAAAGCGGTGCTGCGCCACCGTCCGCATGGCGTGATGGCGGTGTTTGGCCCCTATAACTTCCCGGGCCACTTGCCTAATGGCCACATGGTGCCGGCTCTCTTGGCAGGTAACACGGTGGTCTTCAAACCGAGCGATCAAACACCGCTAACCGCGGACTTGGCGCTGCAGTGCTGGCAAGAAGCCGGGCTGCCTGCTGGCGTCATCAATCTTGTTCAAGGCGGTGTGCCGGTGGGGCAGGCACTCTCTGCACACCCTGGGATCGATGGCCTGCTGTTTACCGGCAGTGCAAAGGTTGGCGGCATGCTGCAACAGCAGTTTGCCGGGCAGCTGGATAAAATCCTCGCGCTGGAGCTTGGGGGCAACAATCCGCTGGTGGTCAAGGACGTGGATGATGAGCGCGCCGCCGTGCTGGCCATTTTGCAATCCGCCTTTCTGTCTGGCGGCCAGCGCTGCACTTGTGCACGCCGTTTAATCGTACCCCAGGGCGAGGTTGGCGACCGGCTAATTGACGCGCTTTCCGAAGCGATTGCCAGGCTTCATGTGGCCGGGCAGTTTGATGAGTCGCCCACACCGTTTTACGGCGGCCTGGTGAGTGTGGCGGCGGCTGATGGCCTGCTAAAAGCACAGGATGCGCTGGAGGCGTTGGGTGGCACGGTGATTAACCGTATGCAGCGTGTTAAAGACAATACCAGTCTGCTCACGCCTGCGTTAATCGACGTGACGGGCCTGGAAGTGCCTGACGAGGAGTACTTTGGCCCGTTATTGAAGGTGCACCGTTACCACGATTGGGACGAGGCGTTAACGCTTGCCAATAACACGCGCTATGGCCTCTCGGCGGGTTTGATTGGCGGCGAAAAGGCCGACTGGGACGATTTTCTGTTGCGCATCCGTGCGGGTATTGTGAACTGGAATCGCCAGACTACCGGGGCTTCGGGTGATGCGCCGTTCGGCGGCGTCGGCGACAGCGGCAACCATCGCCCCAGCGCGTACTATGCGGCGGACTACTGCGCCTATCCGGTGGCTTCCATGGAAGCCGAGGCGTTGGAGATGCCCGATACTCTGCCGCCGGGAGTTAGTCTGTGAGAATACCTGTGATCAGTAACGTTAGGGAAGTCAATTTCGACGGCCTGGTAGGCCCGACGCATAACTACTCAGGGCTCGCCGTAGGCAATGTGGCTTCCATGAGCCACGGCGGCCTTGAGTCCAATCCTAAAGAGGGGGCGCTACAAGGGCTTTTAAAAATGAAATCCTTGATGGAGGCAGGCTACGCCCAAGGTGTTCTGCCGCCTCAGCAGCGCCCGGATATCGGCGCGCTGCGCGACTTGGGTTTTAGCGGCAGCAATCATGATGTGCTGGCCCGTGCTGCCGCCGATGCACCGCAGCTGTTGCGGGCCGTTTGCTCGGCTTCCAGCATGTGGACGGCCAATGCGGGCACCGTTACCCCCAGCATCGACGCGCCGGACCGCCGGGTGCACTTCACTCCGGCCAACCTGCAATCAAGCTTTCATCGCTTTCTTGAGCCGCAAACCACGGGCCGTGTGCTGCAAGCCATTTTTCACAGCGAACAGCACTTCGCCCACCACCCAGTGCTGCCCGCCACGCCGGCGTTTTCCGATGAAGGTGCTGCCAATCATACTCGCCTGTGTGGTGAGTACGGTGAGCCGGGCGTTCATCTGTTTGTGTATGGCCGCCAAGCGTTTGGTGACGTGCGTAGCGGCGAGCGCGAGCCTGTTCGTTACCCCGCCCGCCAAACGTTGGAAGCCAGCCAAGCGGTAGCCCGCCAGCATGGGCTTGTTGAGTCGCAAACGGTATTTGCTCAGCAGCATCCGGACGCTATTGATGCGGGCGTATTTCATAACGACGTCATCGCCGTGGGCAACGGCCCCGTGCTGCTATATCACGAAATGGCTTTCCTGGACGAAGAGGGCACGCTCGACGAGCTGCGCCGCAAGATGACGACGCCCTTGATTCCTGTCCGCGTACCCATCGAAGCAGTGAGCCTGGAAGATGCAGTGGCGTCGTACCTGTTTAACTCGCAGCTGCTTTCCAACCCTGATGGCACCATGACGCTAGTCGTGCCCAGCGAATGTCAGGAACGTGAAGCCGTCTGGCGCACCGTTCAAGACTACCTGCTGGCAGGCAATAACCCCATCAGTGACGTGGTGGTGAAAGACGTCAAGCAAAGTATGCGCAACGGCGGCGGCCCCGCCTGCCTGCGCCTGCGCGTTGCTCTTTCAGAAGCCGAGCGCGCAGCACTGACCGGCCGCGTATTGCTCACCAATGATCTTTACGAAGACCTTACTGCTTGGGTCAACCGCCACTACCGGGATCGCTTGGCACCTGATGACCTCGCTGATCCGCAGTTGGCAGAAGAGTCGCTCAGCGCACTGGATGAGTTAACGCAGCTTCTGCAAATAGGGTCGGTTTACCCGTTTCAGTTGGGGTAGGGGGTAAGGCAGAAATAAAGTAGAGCGTCAGGCATTACCCTGACGTTAGCCTGTCAGAGGTGAGCCGATGCAGCGCTCAAAAATGGATGCTAACGGTTGATAGTCGCAATAGTAGCTGGCGATATTGGCCGCTATCCATTCATTCTGCTCGAGTGGGTGCCATGAAAGGTGATAGCCACAGTTGATGATGAGATGTTCAAAGAGTAATCGCTGTGCGCGACCGTTACCTTCTCTAAAGGGATGAACAACGTTTAAATCACCATACAATTCAGCGCACGCCGGTATGAGTTCTGCTTTCTCAAGCTGAATAAAATAATCGTGTTCTGCAAGTTTGGTAAACAGCTTTTCAGCTTCGGGAATGATGCGATTAACGTGGCAAAATCGCGTATCGCCTTTGGCTATATCAATAGTGCGCACACTACCTGCCCAATCATAGAGGTCATGGAATAGCTGATGATGAAGGTGTTTCAAGTACGCAAAATTATAGGGTGGCTGCAAAAACTCAATGCTATCCGCGTTAATAAGCGATAGATCGCGCTCCGCTTCTTCAAGCTCAGCCGTGTCGGAAATGTCCAGCTTATTACGCAAGATATCAGTGCCGGGATAGCAATAAGGGTCTTGGCCGACGCCGTACTTATCCATTAGCAATTTTTATATTTTGTATATTTAACTAATACATCGGTTTTATTGGTTTTAGACGCCTGAGAATCAACGATAATCCCTTCCAGTGCCATGCTCGCCTGGTAATTTGAACGCCTGACCTGTGCATAATAGCGGCGCTTTGCTTCCAAAGAGACGTTGTTCATACTCCCTCCTTCGTTATTTATCTACGCTACTGCCTAGTATAGCGGATTAAGGGGGCGGTTCTCACCTTAACAGCGGAGTCATATTGTAAACCGCTGGCAACGTAATGATTTATGATGTCAGCTTCTCCAGGAACAACATTCGCAACAGGTGCCGACAGGAGCGCCGGGAGTAAATATGGAGCCGCTCATTCAGCCGACTAACAATAAGGATTATGCAGAGCAACTGATCCGCCAGAATATGTCCGGCTACTATGAACAGCTGGATATGCACTGGGACAGCGCTTTGTTTGAAAATGAGTGGCGCACCCTAGAGAGCTATCAGTTGGTCATCAATACGCACCCGGTGGGCTTGCTGTGTATCAACTAGGCTACCGAGGCTTGCTATATTCGCGAGCTGCAAATCGCGCCGCAGTGGCAGCGTCAGGGTTTTGGTACGGCAGCCATTCACCATATGGTACACAGGGCGCGGCAATCGAATATCGATACGCTGCGCCTTCGGGTGTTCTGCATTAATCCTGCCGTCGCGCTCTATGAACGCATGGGCTTTCACATTCGTAAAACGGAAGGCAATACTCACTACATGGAACGGCGTATTGTTTAAGTGATACCTGCCAGATATGCCTTTGTTTATTTAGGAAATTTGCCTGGCTTTGCCGATGTTAAGCAGAGCGATACCTGTGCCTATCAGCAGGGCGCCGGGTAGTAAGCCCTCCGGCGCGGCTTCTCCTTGGAGCACTATCGCCACCGGAACGCCAACCACGGCGCCGACGGAACCCAACAGGCTGAGAAGCACTGGCCCGCCGGTTTTCTGAAGCAGGAATAGCAGTAAAAACTGGCCTGCAAATACCATTGATTGAAGGGCAATTAGGAGAAGTGGAAGGCGTTGCCCACTTGGAATACCAAGCGAAAATCCAGGCAGCAGGCTGACGCTGAACAGAAGGGCTGCCGCAGCGACTAGCATACCGGGCGCAAGAGCGTCGCCTGAGACACCCGCTGGCCAGCGCAACGTTCGGTAAAGATTGCCGATGGCCAACAGTACCGGCCCCGCCAACGCCAGCAAAATCCACACATAGTCGGCATCAGGCGCGGAAAGTTTGTGAGCTGCCAAAGTGACGGCGCCCGCAAGCGCTGACATAACGCCTATCGCCCGCGTCATCTGAAAGCGTTCCAGCTTTACTATCAGCGCACCAACGTAGGTAAGCAACGGCGGCAATGTAATCACAAGGGCGACAAAACCTGCGCCAATATGCGGAATGGCCGAGAAGAAAATCAGGTTAGAACCCGCCACGCCGATAAAGGCCGAAACCAGGTAATACTCAAGCGTACGACCCGTGACAGGCGGCAAATTGCTGCGTAGTGCTGCTACGACCAGCAGAATTAAAGCCGCGCCAGTAATCGACCAAAATAGAAAGGCGAGAGGCGACAGCTGCGCATCACCGGCCAGTTTGGCCACGTTGGTCGAAAGTCCCAGCAGCGCGCCACCTGCCAAAAGATAGATAAATGCGGCAAGTCGCTTCTGTTTGGGAAGTGCCCCTGATCTTGCCTTGGATGGTTGCATAGTGTGGCTCTTGTGGTTGATCTTTAATATGATTCTCAAAATAGCTTGACGTCAAGGTATATGGCTTTTTACCTTGACGTCAAGCTAAAAAGCGGTAAGCATGAACCCCATGGATCATGTCGATAAAATACTCACACAGTGGCAGCAACAGCGGCCCGACTTGAACGTGGCCCCAATGGGCACGCTGGGCCGACTCAAACGACTGAATCATAGCGTGATGCGGCGCATGGAGCAGACGTGGGCGGCGTACGGCCTTAACGACTCAAGCTTTGACGTACTGGCCACGCTGCGCCGTGAAGGCCCACCTTACGCGCTTTCTCCCAGCGACTTAATGGCCTCCACCATGGTGACGTCCGGCACCATGACACATCGGCTTCAGCAGTTGGAAAAAGCGGAGTTGATTGAGCGTGTCAAAAACCCCGCCGACGGGCGAGGATTTCTGATTTCGCTATCTGAGAAAGGGTTTGCGTTAATTGATGAAGCCGTTGCTGCTCATGTGGCGACACAGGAAGAGCTGGTCAGTGGTTTGAGTGATGACCAGCGGGCGCAGCTTGATGAACTGCTCAAGCAGTTTTTGGCAGGGCTTGAGCCAATATAAGGCGTATTAGCTGTTTGGTTAGTCTGTCTGCTCGCGCACTGCTTCCGTTATCGCTTTCATGAAAACCTGCACTCTGGCCGCATAGCGCAAATCGGGGTGAGTCAGGAACCAGAGCTGGGTAGTCAGTTCTTCCACTGGCTTGGTAAGCCTGATTAGCTCCTCGTCACTATCCCCAAGGTAGCAAGGAAGTACCGCGATACCTGCTCCCTGACGCACTGCCAGTTGTATTCCCAGCATGCTATCTAATTTGTAGCCCGTGCTTTTACCCATCATCCATTTTTCGAGCGTTGCGTCGCCCATATGCGTATCTGGCCCTATCCAGCTTTCACCGTCGAGCGATGTAGGATCCAGCGGTACAGGTGCCATTTGCCAACGGTTTTTCTGGCCGTAAATGGCTAAGCGGATATCGCTTAGCTTGCGGCCTACAAGAGTTTCCGGTGGGCTGAGTGTCGGTCGAATGGCAATGTCCGCTTCTCTTCGCGATAGGCTTTGCAACTGGTTTGAGATCACCACTTCCAGCGTAATATCAGGATACTGTTGACGAAACTTTGTTAATAGAGGGCATAGCCATCCTGCAAAAAGCGTGTCGGTAGTGGTGATGCGAAGGCTTCCACAAAGCTTCAGATCTTGCCCAATAAGGCGGCGTTCAGCGCTATCAACCTCTATTTGAACACACGTTGCCGTTGCCGCCAGATCTTCTCCTGCCAGTGTCGGGGTATAGCCATGCCGATGACGCTCAAACAAAGTGACGTTCAGGCGTTTTTCAATCGCGTTGAGACGGCGAAATACGGTGGCGTGGCTGATACGCAGGTGCCGGCTGGCGCCGGATAAAGAGCCTGTTTGAGCGATAGCCAATATCACTTGAAGATCGTCCCACTTTAGCTGCTGTTCATTCATGCAAAGTTAATTCTCATAATTAGGGGGTTTTTGAGCAAATATGAACAGGGTAGCCTGTCATTCAATCCAGCGACAGGTGTGAAGCTTCATGAACGCATTGATTGTCACGGCTCACCCAGAGCCACATTCGTTTAATGGTGGGTTGGTCGATACCGCCGTCAATCAATTGAAAAAAGCAGGGCATTCGGTTGATGTGGATGATCTTTATGCTGAACGCTTCAACGCGATAGAGCACGCCGAACACTATTCCCAACGAGTTGATCAAGACTATTTCGCACCACTAGATGAGCAGCGCCATCATCACAAAAATGCAGCACTGCCCGCGGATATCCAGCGCGAGTTGGCAAGGCTGGAGTGGGCCGATCTGGTGATCTTTCAGTTCCCGCTATGGTGGCATGCACAGCCTGCTGTACTAAAAGGATGGTTTGATCGGGTATTGGTTTATGGCGGGCGCTACACAAGTCGCATGCGTTACGATCAAGGTTACTTTAAAGGTAAACGCGCCATGCTGTCGGTGACCGCAGGCTCACCGGAAGCCGCTTTTCAACCCTTTGGCCGGGCGGGCAATATGGCGGCCTGGCTATGGCCCATTCACTCATCGCTTTATTACGTAGGGTTTGACGTACTGGCGCCTCAACTGAGTTACGGCGTGCAGGGTGGCGGCATTAAGTATCAGAATGAGGAAGCTCTACGCAAACATCTCAATGTCTGTAAACAGCGCTGGGCCGAGCGTCTAACGCACTGGGAGCGTGAAAAGCCGATACCGTTTGCTGGATGGGAAGACTGGGATGAAGAAGGCATGCTAAGTAAAACGGCACCTCTTCGCTGGCGGCTAGGCTAGGTACATATACTGGGCGATGTCCGTGCTAAAGGCTTCGCTACTTAATCTTGTGTACACTTGGCGTTCGCAAAATAACGCCACGGGTAAAAGGTAGCTGGTATGTCCTTGGATTTTCGCTGGTCACGGTTTGATGAGCTCAGCACGCGCGAATTTTATGAAATCGTAAAGGCACGCATAGCGGTGTTTGTGGTGGAACAGCGGTGTGCCTATCAGGAAGTTGATGAGCTGGACCCGCTTGCCTGGCATCTTTCCGCAACGGTTGATGGTCAGCTCGCGGCGTATATCCGAGTAGTGGGGCCGGGTGATAAGTTTTCTGAGCCCTCAATTGGCCGGGTGATGACCCTTAAGGCTTTTCGAGGGCATCAGTATGGCCGAGCGCTTATGGGCGAGGCGATTCGTTTTACCGAGCAAACCTATCCTGGTATGGGCATTAAGATCGGCGCACAAGTCTATTTAAACGCTTTCTACGAGTCGTTTGGGTTCGAGCGCATCAGTGAGCCCTACGATGAAGACGGCATACCACATATTGATATGGCAAAACCGCGATAATACCTGTTGCTATCGACCGCTCTGTTCCGTCTCGAAGATGGTGTTGCTGGGTATCGCTGGAGCAACATCACCGTAGGGCTGCGTAGTAGACTATTGAGTAGTAATCTCTACGGCTGTGCCAGCCACTACGACTCCTCCTTGCACTGGTACTTCAACTTGCAGAAGACTTAACCGTCCCATTTCTTCACCCTGCTTTATAAGAAATTTCTCAGGAGCGTTAATCAGCTTGGCTTCGCGTAGATATCCTCCTAGCGCTGCAGCCGCAGCTCCAGTCGCCGGGTCTTCTACTACGCCACCGACTGGAAAGGGGTTTCGCGAATGGAAAAGGTTATTACTCTCGCGGAAAACAAGCTGTAGCGTTGTTAGCCCTTCTCGTAACATCAGAGATTTCAGCTCATTAAAATCGTAATCAAGTTGACTTAATGTGTGTCGAGAACCAACTGCCAGCACAAGATGCCATGCTCCTCCATAGGCTAAAGCTGGAGGGATAGATGGATCCATTTTGTCAAGAGACCAATTAAGCCGTTCTAATACCTCATTAACAAGCTCTACAGGAGCAGGCCTATGGTCAGGTTCAACTGAGGTTAACGCTGCCTGAATTTGACCATCGATCATATCGACTTTCACTGGCACGCGCCCCACCGATGTATTCAGTTGATAAATGCCCATACCACTTAAGCGGCCCAGCATTACGGCGCTTGCAATCGTTGCATGCCCACAAAAGCTAACTTCTGCCAGTGGGCTATAGTAACGAATAGTTCTAACTTCTCCTGTTGATGGTGCAATAAATGCTGTTTCCGAGTATCCAACCTCTGCAGCGATATTTTGCATTTCCTTTTTTTTAGGTAGCTCATCTCCAATCCATACTCCTGCAGGGTTACCACCAGAAGGAACATCAGAAAAGGCAGTTAATCGATATAACAGGCTACTCATGAGGCTTTTCCTCTTGAAGGTGGGGAAGGTAGTATCATTTTGACGTCAAAAAAAATAATGGAAACTTCTTTTTTCTCACCTATAGGGTTACTAAAATTTAGCCATGAGTAGTGTCAATTTCCCTCCTTTAAACGCTCTTCGCGCCTTTGAAACTGCTGCACGATTAGGCAGCTTTGCCTCTGCTGCTCAGGAGCTTAACCTGACACCAGCCGCTGTTAGCCACCGTATAAAAGAGCTGGAAAGTAGGCTCGATATTTTGTTATTTGTACGTCAACCCCGTGGAGTAGTTCTGACAAATGCAGGACGTCGTTACTATGAGCGTTTATCGAGTATTTTTACCCAAATCGAACGAGCAACAAAAGAGCTTAGACAGGAGGGGATTGATGGTCTGTTGACGCTATCAGCACCTTCTTCTTTTATCCGTTGCTGGCTGATTCCGCGGCTTGCAAGCTTCCAGGCTCTTTATCCTGGTCTGCAACTGAAGTTGCGCGGTGAAAGTGATTTATTGAGCTTTCGAAATAATCAGGCAGATATTGGAATTCGTTTTGGTACAGGTAACTACCCAAACCTACATACTGAACAGCTAATGAGCGATGCCGTGACGATACTGGCTCCTTCAAAACGAGTAAGCGGCCTTCGCGATATTCGTCCTGAAAGTTTATTGCGTACTCAGTTTTTGTTGGAAGATAGTAGTATTCAACCAACAGAACCCTGGAATACATGGCAGCCTTGGCTCCGTGAAATTGGGGTTGAGTTTCATCCATCCCTACGTAAATTACAGTTTTCTGACAGTAATCTGACCTTGGCAGCCTGTGCTGAGGGGCTTGGCCTTTGTATCGGGCGTTACTCTATTGTTAGTCAGCTTATTTTGGATAGAACAGTACAAGCAATTATGCCATGGCGTATACATGAGTTTGCCTATTATCTAGTTTTAAATCCGGCTGAAGTTGAAAATCTTCGTGTTATCGCATTTAAGCAGTGGTTAATGGGGCAGGTTGAAAGTTTTGAAAGTATGCGCGCAGATAATAATATTTGAAAAAAACAGCTATATTTATTTGGATGACGAAAATATAGGGCCAGGTTATTGATTTGTCTAAAAGTTAAAAACGTTGTTGGGTATGTGGGGGTATCCTGCATCTCTATAAAAGCGTGTCGCATACTAATTGCTTATTCAAAACTAATCGTGCGGTCAGTTTCATAGCTATCCAATAGCCGGTGTGTACCTCTTCACAGAGGTGGCCAAATAAAAGGTAAGCACTCAACGGCAGCCATGCGTACTTCATCTAACGCCACAGTATCCCAACCAGACTCAGCTCCGGCGAGTAGGCCGACAGGTAAAATAGATGCATACGGTGTGACATCCACTCTATTATCTTTCGCCGAAGGCCTGCGAGCGATGCATGCTGGCATTTTCGAGCAACACAACAGCGAAGGTATCCGGTTTTTCTGTACGTCAAACGCTTCGATAACCGTCTCGGAGGTCACCGATACGGTAGTGGTTCGGTAGATTTGTTTTCCAGTGCGGCTGAGGAATCCCAATGTGTTCAGACTTCGGCCGGGTGAGTGGACGGTCACCTCAAAGGGCTGTTCGATAGGGCTCCACGCATAGGGTATCGATGACGATTGTGAAAGCCGGACTCACCAAAGTAATAGAACTCATGCTCACCCAGGTTTGTTTTAGCCATCGTGATATGGCGTCGCGGCGAACCTGTAGTATCTGGCTGATTTGACTAATTGTATGACCCTGATTGCTCAGCAGGATGGCATGCGCACGACGGCGTAGTGCATGTTTCTCACTGTAGTGGTAGGCGGAAGACAGTGCGCTCTATTCAGGGTCAGTAAGCGGAGCAATGAAGCGTTTTAACATGGCTTCATCCGTGATAGCTACCTGACAACACGACACTTCAGATCAAGCACTTAGTACAGAACAATTGCTGCTTGATTCTCGTTCAGCGTGTAAAATGTTAACAAAGTTAAGCGTTTGTTGTTAGGTGGCTTTTCTTGTTGGCAAAACTATTAACGCTGCACCCATTTTATTCAGGCTAGTAACTACTTATTTATGAGAACCTTTGATCCACAACATTATGTTTTAGCTGGTCGCGGCTGGATGAATTAAGTACGTACGTTTTTTATGACATCGTAAGGGCACGTGAAGCGGTGTTAGTGGTGGAGCAGTAATGTGTCTATTAAGAGGTTGATGATTTGGATCCGCTTGCTAGGTATCTTTCCGCTACGGTTGATGGCCTGCTTGTGGCGTATATCCGGGTGGGGCGGCCGGGTGGTAAATTCGCTGAGCCTTCTATTGGATGGGTGATGACACTTAAGGCTTTCCGGGGCCGCCAATATAGCCGGGCGTTTATGAGCGAAGCTATCCGTTTCACCGAAAAAAACTATCCTGGCATGGGCATCAGTGAGCCCTACGATGAGGACGGCATACCGAATATTGATATGATCAAACCCGCCGCCCACGCTTAAACCAAAATGCGAGAGGAGTTGATACCCGTGACCGCTTCAGATGCCTGCTTTTCAGAGAGTGAACGCCACGGGCTTTATCGTGCCATTTATGAGCGCCGTGATGTGCGTTCACAGTTTCTTCCTGACCCGATTCCCGCTGACGTGCTGGCGCGTCTATTGCAGGCTGCCCACCATGCGCCTTCGGTAGGGTTCATGCAGCCCTGGGATTTTATGGTCATTGAAGGTGACGAGGTCAGGGCGTCTATCCTTGCGTTATTTGAGCAGGAAAACCAGAAAGCCGCTGAGCGTTTTGAGGGTGAGCGTAATGATCTTTACCGTAGCCTCAAGCTTCAAGGGATTGTCGAAAGCCCGCTGAATCTATGCATCACCTGCGACCGCAGCCGGGGTGGACCACACGTGCTAGGCCGCAACAGTATTGTCGAAACTGACTTGTTCAGCACGTGCCTAGCGGTGCAAAACCTGTGGTTGGCTGCGCGGGCCGAAGGGGTTGGCGTTGGCTGGGTAAGTATTATTGATCAGGCTCAGTTAAGTGCCGCCTTGAACCTGCCTGAACACGTATATCCCGTGGCCTATCTATGCCTTGGCTATGTCAGCGAGTTTCTGGATCAGCCGGAGCTTGAAGCCAAAGGCTGGCGCTCCAGGCTACCGTTAAGTGAGTTGGTACATGGCGATAGCTGGGGGAAGCTGCTTGAGAATGGTCCTCTTGATGCGCTGCTGCGCGATTCGTCACGCTAATCGCCGCAGGTGCGAGCTTTTGCATGATGGTGCGAGGTGGGCTACAGGATTGCCGTGACGGTGTTAATTTCAGCAAAATAAGGTAAATAGTGATGCGGGACACCACTATCCAGCGACTTAGCGCAGATAGTCCTCATCTTCCCACCGTAGTGCGCTGGACGTTTGCAGCGTGGGGGAATTTATACCCAGGGCTAACGCTAGAAGAAGCCATTGATGACACAATGTCTGAGTGCGGTATCTTAGGTGTACCCTCCGTATTTATTGCTTTGCAAGACGACGTACCTGTCGGCACTGCCTGCTTAATTGACGATGATATGAGCATTCGGCGCGAATTAACGCCGTGGCTGGCCTCTGTTTTCGTAGCGCCTGAGTGGCGCGGGCAGGGTGTTGCTTCCGCGCTGGTGCAACGCGTGGAGGCAGAAGTGCGCAATAGCGGTATTCACCAATGTTATCTCTATACCCCTGACCAGCAGTCGCTTTATCAGCGGCTAGGTTGGCAAGCGATAGAAACGCTTGAATACCGAGGCGAAACCGTGACGCTCATGCGACGCCTCTTAACGGAGTAAAGACGTTGATGACGCAGTGGACGCGGAGTGTACTACTTCGGTACCGTCGCACGCTGCCGCTTTGGAATACCTGGCGACAAGTCGTTGATCGGCCGACGATTTGCCGATCACACAACATGAAAATAGGTAGGCCAGTGGTACGACGGCTAACAAAATTTTAGGGAATCACCATGCGGCGTTTACTGGTACTGCCCACCTCGCGTGCGGGTTGGGGTTTATTAATTGCGTTTTTAACACTCATCGCTATGGGAACGTGGCCGATGATTGGTTGGGTAAACCGGGCAACATTAGTGCTAGGCCTGCCCTTGATGGTGGTATGGAGCTATCTGGTTATTTTTTCTTGCGTGGTAGTTATGCTGATAGGCAATCGTATCGTAGAGCGAGATAACCATGAATAGCCTCTGGCCTCTGCTGATTACGCTTATCTATGTGGCCATTGCCATGATGATTGGCTTACGCGCCCGCGGTGGTCAGGCCACCCGTGCCAATATGAATAGCCTGGAAGAGTGGGGGGTTGCTGGGCGTAGCATGGGGCCGGTCACGCTGTATCTGCTGATTGCCGCAGGGAGCGTCAGTGCTTATACCTTTATGGGCGCACCGGGCTGGGCTTATTCGAAGGGGGTCGCGGTCTTTTACGTCGCTATCTATTTGGCATATCTGGCCCTGATCGCTTGGTACTTTGGCCCAAAGGTATGGCAGTTTGGCGCTGAGTTTGGCCACGTTACTCAGGCAAGCGCGATTGCTGACCGTTATCAAAGCCCTGCCTTGGGGGCGCTGGCATCGCTGGTAATGGCGGTTGGCTCAATTGCTTACGCGGTGCTTCAAACGGTTGGTTCGGCCTATATTCTGTTTGTGATGAGCGGCGGTATCATTCCTGTCTGGTTAGGCGTTGTGTTGGTACTTGCCTCTATTGCTGTCTATTTGTACGCCAGCGGTCAGCGGGCGATTGGGCGTACCAATGCCTTTCAGGGCGTATTAATGTTGGTCGTTGCCTGGGCTGTAGGCTTGTGGGCAGTGCATAGCGCCACCGGCGGTTTAAGTTTTGCAGCGGTATTTGAGCGTATTCAGGCTGAGCATGTGGCGTTTTTAACCCTACCAGGGGCTGGCGGGGATATGAGTTTTAGCTTCTGGACCACCTCGATTATTGTCTCGATGTTCTCGTTTATGCCCCCGGTATGGACCCAGTGGATGAGTGCGTCTTCCGCACGCACTATCCGGCGCAGCGCTACCTGGCTGCCAACGTACTATGTGGTGATTTTACCCATGGTGGTTGTGGGCTTTATCGGTATTTACTCGCTACCTGACCTGGCGCGGGCAGACACGGTGGCCCTTGAATATGCCATGCAGCATTTGCCTGTTGTGCTGGTCGGGCTACTGGGGGCGGGTACCCTGGCGGCTTCCATGTCATCAAGTGAGCCGTTTATTCATTCGGTGTCGCTGTCATTAAGTAAGGATGTACTGCAACCGCTGTTAAAGCTTTCAAATGCTACTACTGGTCGACTTGCCAGGCTTATGATCTTACCCATCATGGCCTTGGTGATTGCACCGCTCGCGATTGCTGAACCGGGCAGTCTGGTGATGATTTTGCTGGTAGGGCTGGGGTTTGCCTCGCAAGTCTTGCCTGCTTTTGTTGGCATGTTCTTCTGGCCGCGCGCGTCACGCTTGGGCGTTATGGCGGGCATTGTGGCAGGTTTTTTGGTTACCGTGGCGTTTACTACGCTATGGCCACACCCGCTGGGAATCCACGCGGGGTTCTGGGGGCTAATCATCAACTTGCCGATATTTGTGGGAGTGTCGTTAGTGACTCCGGCCACACAAGCGGATGTCGTGGAGCGTTTTTTTCGTATTGCGGCGCCGCGTGGTTTAACCCGGCTTGGGAAAAAGGCAGCACTGTAGCGTCTCAGGTCATATCAACCTGTAGCATGGCGTGTTTACTGATTGCTTTTTGGCAATCAGCTTATCGCTGGACAGCGAGAGGGGGGGTTATGCTGGGCTACGACTGCCCCAGCATAAAATCGCGCGTTTTAGGCGTTTCAGGCCACACAATGCAGCGATTGCGGCCGCCGTTTTTAGCTTGATATAGCATCTCATCAGCCATTTTTAGCAGTTTGAATGGGTCCTGGGTATGGTCTGGATAAGTCGCTACTCCGCAAGAAAGCGTCACTTTTGTTAGTGGCGCTCCCTGGTATGCTAGAGAGAGTTCTGATGCCAGTGTCAATAGCGCGTTAGCACGAGACTCGGCAGCATGAACTGATGTCCCAGGTAGTAGAGCAACGAACTCTTCGCCTCCAAACCGACAAACGATATCAAGGCCACGAAAGTGATGCTTTAGCAGTTCCGCCATTTCCACCAGCACGCTATCGCCTGCATCATGGCCAAAGTGATCGTTGATCTGCTTAAAGTGGTCAATATCCAGCATGAGTAGCGATAGTTGGCTGGCGTTTTGCTGCGCGCGGAGGCATTCATGCTCGAACACTCTATCAAAATGACGTCGGTTATATAGGTTAGTGAGGGGGTCTTTAAAAGAGAGGTTTTCTAGCTCCTGGACGAGGCGGCCAAGCTTCTTGGTCCTTGATGCCACTTGATATTCCAGAGTTTCATTCGCAAGTGACATCTGCTGCTGAGTATGCCGGTAGTGCCAAAGAAAGATCGCCGCGTTAGCCAGTGAAAAGATCAGCGTGCCGTAGCTTAATGGTATGGTGCGCCAGGCAATAAAGCCGTGGGCTACCAGCATATCGGTCAATAAGAGTGGTATGAAAAAAGTGAAGCAAAGTGCTAATAATCGCTGCTCAGTACTTAGTTCTCGGAACCTAAACAGGGCGAGTATTAGCATGGTGGGCAGGGTGACGGTGAGTAATGCATCAAATACGGGAAAAGTGATAGAAAGGCTAACAAACCCTAATTGAACCAGGCTGATCGCTATGGCGAGATAGGCTAAGTGTAGCGCCCAAATACTGGTCAGCCAGCGCTTTGTTTTTCCGTTAAACCAATGGCTTAGTAGTAGCCCAAGAGCAATGGGTAGCGTGTAGTAACTGCCCGCGCGCAATGTATCCCAAGCCAAGGCATTATCAACGATCAACTGGCGAGCTGGCGCTTCAGCCAGCAACATTAGGCCAGAAGCATAGGCAAACAGAGCAATAGCTGAAAAGCCGCGCCTTTCAGGGCCAATAACGGCGAATATAGTTGCTATAAACGCTAAAACAAATACCAGGGCACTGACTGCAAGGTCTTGGACGGACATATGGATGATACTTTCCAATACCTCAAGACGCTCCATGACCTTTACTTCGCCCCACAGGCCGATATTGGTGTAATAGGAAAATACTCGGATGTTGAGCGGTTTGCCGGAAAAATCCTCAGGCAGTTCAACCATGTGCCACGGCCAGCCTGCAAAATCTCCCCGCCCTTGGGCATCGAATTCGCCGTACTGGTAGATCAGTGCATCATCCAGATAGATCTGGCCAATCAGGTTAATACTGGTGATGTAGAGTACGGGGTCATTCCAGTTACCGTCTGGCAATACACCGCGGAACCATACCTGTTCCTGGCCGTTTCTTTCCGGTGGGTCGGCAGGAAAGTTGATAGGGTTCCAGGTGAGTGATGTATCGGGCGGCTGGGAAAGAGTGCCTTGAGTTCCCGCAGGAAGGTCTCCCCAGTGGTACTCCCAGCTATGCAGAGGTTGGGGGGCTGAGTCAGCCTGTAAAACACCCGAATACAGCACCCACACGCAAAGTGTAATGCTCCACAGAATAGCCTTATATTTGCCATCCCCAAGCGGCAACAAAATTCTGTCCTGGTCGCTGTTATGCGGCTGTTAAACGCATCATCACTGATGATAAGTCAATGAAGTGATGCTAAAACCCGCTCGGCCAGCCAGTGTATACATAGTGAAAGCGGCTGATGATGCTCGGCTTGGCAGGGGGAGGAGCCCCCTGCTAGCTTAAAAACCGGCTGATAAACCTCATTTCCTCGTGGTGAAATGAAGTTGGTCATTCTGCGGGCTGTATAAAAAGGCGCGTATCGAAGTTTTGTTATTGCGCAAATTAAAGCAACTTTATGTCATGTTGGCTACGGAAAAAAGTCGGGTTTATTGTTACCCGACTTGGCCTGGTCTTTTTTAATGAGTGTTATCAGCTAATCGTTATTAACTGCTAATACTTCCGCCTACCACGCCGCTGCGAAAACTGTTGGATGGGTTGGTATTGTCGGTGCGGTGTTTTAGATGTTCTCCTACCGCATCCTCAGGTGAGCCTGCCAGTTCGCGGAACATGCCCATGGAACCCAGCAGAGCAGAAGATTCATAAGGCACAAAAACGCGCTCGCCGTCTTTCGCCATGTTGGGCAAACCCTTGATATAGCTCTGGCCGAGTAAATAACCCACCACGGTGCGTTTGTTTTCCTCGCTGTCGCCAATAGCATTCAATACCAGTTTGATGGACTCCTGCTCGCCCTGGGCGCGCAGAATGGCCGATTCCTTATCACCTTGGGCGTTGAGAATGGATGATTCACGCTGCCCTTGGGCCATGGCGATAGCCGCAGATTTTTCACCTTCTGCTTCGGTCACGGTAGCGCGGCGTTTACGTTCGGCGGCCATTTGCAGGCGCATGGCGGTTTCTACTTCTTCGGGCATGGCGATGTCCTGTACCTCGACGCGAGATATTTTGACCCCCCATTTGGATGCAGGCTCTTCCATGGCAGCCTGAATCTCATTGTTCACTTCCGCGCGGGATTCAAATAGTTTATCCAGCTCCATTTTACCGACCACCGAGCGTAGCGTGGTTTTCGCCAGAACCTCGACGGCCTGGCTCATGTTGACGACTTCGTAAACCGCGCGCTTAGGATCAATAATTTGATAATAAAGCGCGCCATTGATACGAACCGTTACGTTATCGGTGGTCACGACCGGCTGGCCGGGGAAATCCATCACCGTTTCACGGCGGTCAATGCGAATCTCATCCGTGGTAATTGCCTGGTACTCTTCGCCCATTTTGCGATAGCGCAGCATGGTGATCGCGCGGGGCTGCTCAATAAAGGGAACGATGATATTGATGCCACTTTCGAGCACACGATTAAATGAGCCGAGGCGCTCAACTACCATTACTTCCGACTGACGTACAATCACCAGCCCTTTGGAAATAATCACAATGCCGATAACGACAATAATCAGGCTTATTAATAAACCGGGGCTAATAGGTAAATCCATTATTAAGGCTCCTTGCGTAGGGTGGTATCGTCTTGCAAAGGGTTAGGGGCTGACGAGGGGAGGGCAACCAGCGCTGTGGTGCCTTCAAAGCGCTGAAAGATAACGGACGTATCGGGTGGAAGTTCTGTGGCACCTGTGTCCATAACGCGCAAGCGGTAAAAGTCGCCGTTAATTTTGATACCGGTCGCATCGTCATAATCGCGGCGCAACGTATGGTAATGATTGCCTTTTTCGACCCCAGTGCCGGTGGTGCCGTAGGCAACGCCGCGAGGAGAAAAGCGCGGACGAATCACCATCACACCCAAGGGAACTAATAGGCCAGAAAAAATGCCCATGCTCAGCAATTGCCAAGGTAGAGAGAGCCCAAGGGCAGTGACCGCCGCGGTAAGCGCGGCAGCAATACCCAGTGCCAGTAGTACCATTGCACCAGAGGTTAACTCCCCTAAACTGAGAAGTAGCGCCAGTACTAACCATGTATAAGCAGGGTTCCAATCCATAGCACCTCCTTTTAAAAAGTTCTCACAAGCGTACCCTAAGCCACGGCGTTAAGTCGGGTTAATTAGCGAATGAGCAAGCGATAGGCGAAAAACGCATTAGTGGTATTCTGCCTGCTTTAAGAAACCGCTTTAAAAAACATAGCGCACAAAGGGGAATCACGTGACGGGTGTGGTGTATTGGTTGGACATGATGGGTGTGATTGTTTTTGCGCTATCGGGCGTTATCCTTGCGTGTCGGTCAAAAATGGACCCGTTTGGCATGCTGGTGTTGGCCGCTGTGACCGGTATTGGTGGCGGTACACTGCGTGATTTAGTGCTGGGCTTGCGGCCTGTCTTTTGGGTCGCTGATCCCACTTACTTATGGGTTATCCTGGCAACGGTGGGCATTTCGCTGGTGGGGTTCCACTATATTCATCGCTTGTCGCGAAGGTTTTTGCCGATTGCGGATGCCTTTGGCCTTGCCTTGTTTACGGTCATCGGCACCCATAAAGCGCTGTTGCTGGGAACCTCCGGTGTAGTGGCGGTATTGATGGGCATGATGACCGGTGTCGCCGGCGGAATGATCCGCGACATGCTGGCTCAGCGCGTACCGATGGTGCTGCGCGAAGAGATCTACGCTACCGCTGCCATGGCTGGCGGCACTGTATATGTCGCGCTGAACACCTTGAATACGCCGCTGAGCGTTAGTATCGCCATGGCCTTGGCGATTACGCTGGGGCTGCGGTTAGCCGCGATTCGCTGGCACTTGGCATTGCCGGTGTTTGCTTGGGTCACTTTGCCGCCCAAAGAGACGGGTTCAGCAGCGCCGCTTTCGACGCCGGCTAAAGCCAGAGAGCGGGTCAGGATGATTCGGCGCCAGCGCAAAAAGCGCTAATCAGGACGAGGGTAACGAACCGCTTGCCGCCAGCGGTCAAACCACCGCTTGGGTTGCAGTACGTGTAACCTGGGTTCGCTGTTAACAAGCTCCACGCCTATGCCAAGTGCGCCAAGGCGGGCATAGAGCGCGCCATTGGCGCTCTGCTCTTCAAGCGTGACATCGGAAAGCAGCAGTAGAGGGCCGCCGGTGAGTACCAGGTTGCTCAGTTGGATACGTTCGCCATTAAGCGCAAGTTCAGCGGTGCCATTAACATTGTGCACGTTGAGTAGCCTGCCGAGCCAGTCGCTTTCTCGGGCACGGGCTAAAAACAACCTGGCGACCAAGCCGGTGTCGCGCATGGCCAGACGCAGCTGTGTGGACAGGCGAATGGGGTCATCCCAGGTAAGCTGTGCGTCATCCATGGAGAGCTGCACCCACCAGCCTGCGTCCTGAGCGCCTTGCTCGCTTATGCGGAACACATTTTCCAAGCGCAGAAATGAGTCATTAGCCGTAAAACGCCGTGCCTGTAAATCACCTTCAGTAAGTTGTAAGTAGAGTTCGATATCGCCACGTAGCCGCTGATCAAGAAGGGCGAGGTCGGCGCCAAACGCACGTAGGGTCATGTTGCCTTGGGCGCTCATCCCCTCCAAGAGCCACTCGCTGCCCAGGCTTGCCTGACCGCCAAGCAGGCGAAGGCCTGCATCTGCAGGCAAGTAGCGGTTATAGCGAGTAAAGTCCGGCACTTCGGTAATCGGCAAGTCTATTCGGGTAACAAAGTATTCTGCTTCTGGCGATATGAATACTTTGCTGAGCTGGTCTGTCTGGGTGGTTAAGGCAAAGTGACGCCCCTCTACATGAGGTTGGTCATCACCGTTACGCTGTAGCGAAAAGCGCGGAATACCCAGCGAAAGTTGTGCCTGTTCGGGGCTGTCGATTTGCGCGGTTAGCTCGCCGCGCCCGCTGGCCTGGTAGTCTAAAAAGGTGACTTCAAGCTGGTTGGCATCGATACGCAGCCGAGTAGGTGCCAACAGGCGCTTACCGCTAAAAGAGCCTTGGGCGAGCAGTTGCCCATTGCCAGACAACGAAACGCCGTGATCTGTGGGTAAAAAGGCGTTCAGAAAACTCAAGCGCTGCACGCTGCCCTCTAGCTGAAACTGCCCACTGGGAATCTCGCCACGCCGTTGAAAGCGGCCTTCGCGAATCACCAAGATACTTTCCAGGCGCTCTTCGGGCTGTGTGTCATCAGCGACCTGCCAGCGTAAACGGCTACCACTGATATCAACGCTTGTGCCATCGGTAGCGGCCTCGCGTAGTTGCAGTGAAAGCTGCATATCGCTAGTGAGCAGGGTGCTTTGCTCATCACGCTGCCAGCGGGTAGTGAGCGAATCGCCGGTTAAGGTAAGCGCTCCGCTAAGCTGTTCAGGGGTAATATGGAGCGTTCCATTACTTTGCGCTTGGCCGCTGACCAGGCTAAACGGAGCCGGGTCCGGCAGGTAGGTGGCAATATACGGTTGCAGGGCGCTAATACTGGCCATGCGGGCGTCCTGCCAGTGAAGTGTCGCGGTGGCGTGGCTGCGGGCTAATACGGGTTCGATAGGACTTTGTGCTACCAAGTCAAGTGTCGCGTCGTTAAGCAGTGTTTGGTCAGCGTGGGAGAGTGTTGCCTGGGAGAAACCAAGTGTCGCGTCCACCATCGAGGCGTCCTTTAGCTCAGCGTTAAGTATGCCTTGCCCTTGAGCGGTCATATCCAGTGCGTTGACCGCGATTGCGTCTGCCTCGACCCGCAAATGGGCGCTATGGGCGTGAGTGTCGCGAACGCTAACCCTAGCCTCTAAACGGCCATTGCCGGATAAGCGAATGCCCTGACCCTCCAGCGTATTGGCGAGGTAGCGGTCCATCATGTCCAGCCGGGTAATGGTGCCTTCAAGCGCCAGCTCAGCATCCGTGGGTGGAGTTAGTTGGTCCAGGCGCTGGTTGGCCATATCGCTTTTAAGGCTTAAGGCGGTATTTACCGCATAGGGCTGTGTATCTGCCAGCGTGACATCCTGCAGGCGAGTCTCAAAATCAATGTGGTGATCGGCTACGCGTAGCTGGACGCTTCCTCTACCGGTTGCTGTGTGGCGTGGGGGCGGTGCATCTGCCTTTCTCCAGGTCGTTGGTTGATCGTGCTCTAAAAGCGTTCGCTCATCCAGCGTTAAACGTAATTCAGGTGCCTTCAAAGTAAGCAGGCTGCCTGGTTTAAGTGTGCCTGAGACCAGTTCAATATAGCCCTCCAGTGCGCCGCGGCCGTCCAGGAAAAGCCACGGAATGGCCTCCAGGTAGGGCATGAATACATTCCAGGCATCTGCCTGCGCCTTAATATCAAGTGTTGCGGAAAGTGCCGCTAGCAGTTCAGGGTTAAGTGCACCCGTGGCCGGGTCCGTGGGCGTGATCTCATCAAGTGTTGCGGTGGCTTCAAGGGTTATGGCGTTAACCAGTGTGGCGTGGTCACTTGGGCGTATCAGGCGGCCTTCTGTGATTGCCAGGTTCACATGGGGTATGGCCAGGTTTTCACGGCTAAGGGTTGTATCAGCCACCTCTAGCGTGCCCTGCGCTTCAAGGGCGATATCACCCACCGTTAAGCGGCGAATTCCTTCGGCCTCTAATGCCTTGATATGTAACTCGCCGCGCAGTAGCGACCATAACGAGAGTGTGAGCGTGGCATGCTCGGCCTCAATTGCCATCGGTAGCGCATCGTCTTCACGGGCAAGATAAAGGTTGTCTACTTCCCAGCGTCCAGGGTGGCGGCTAGTTCCTTGGCTCCAGCGAACCTCAATACCTTCAAACTGAGAAATTCTTTCCGGTAACCACTGACTATTCAGCAACCAGTAGCTGCCCACCAGCCAAACCGTTATGATAAACAGGCTACTGATCAAGGTAGCCAATACAACGCGGGATAAGCGCTTTTTAGTAATGTTCGTGTTTGACATACTCGCTTCCTGGCAGGTGACTCCTGTTGGCGCGCGTTTTATGGCATTATGCGCGACGCTGGATAGTTATGGGTTTTCGATTTCAACGCTAGGCAGGCAGCAAACGCCATGTTCAAGGATTTTTACGCGCAACACGGAGAGTATGTAGTGGTCTCCGCCGAGCAGGCCAGCCGTTTCGCTAAAGGCGTGGCAGGTGATTACAACCCGATCCATAATCCGGGTGCGCGACGTTTCTGCGTGCCTGGTGACCTGTTGTTTACGCTAATACTGGTAAAGTTCGGGCTGTCGCGGCAAATGGAGTTTCGCTTCACCAATATGGTAAGTGCTGATACGCCACTGCTCTTTAGTGAAGCAGAAAATGGCGAGCTTCACGTAAGTGATGAGAGTGGAAAATGTTATTTACAGGTGGTTCGTGATGGCGAGACGACCCACGATAGCGCTGCTATTGAAGCCTTTGCTCGCTGCTATGTGGCGTTCTCAGGCAAAAATTTCCCGCATTATTTAAAGCCGCTAATGGAAAAGCATGGGGTAATGTTTAACCCTAAACGCCCTTTGGTTATCTACGATAGCATGGGTTTTTCATTAGAGCGTTTGGATGGGTTTACACCAGGCCTCGCCTTAACGCGCTCATCGCTGGATGTGCAGGGGAAGCGAGCAGACGCATTGCTTGAATTTTCCATTGAATCGAAGGGCGCTGCAATCGGTGTCGGCTCTAAAAAGCTGGTGGTCAGTGGCCTTTGTCATTATGACGCCGCTGAAATGGCCGCCATTGTTGATGAGTTTTACCGGCTTAAAGCCGCCTACGAAGCTGCCTGAGTTGTTTCTGCAGAGCTAACCCAGCAGAACTGGTTCTGAAATGCGATTCTTGCAGAACATTTTTGCAGCACGTTGAAGTGTTTCTAAAGGCCACCCGTTAATAGCGGGTGGCCTTTACGTATGGGGATCAGGCGGGGTGTTGCTCTACAGTGAGTTCTGGCTGACTGATGACCAAACCTACCGTGGTAATGCGCCCATCAAGTACGCCTTGAACGGAGAGGGTCACGTTTTCCAACGTTATTGAGTCACCTATGCGCGGTTCGTCCGTCAATCGCTCACGCAGAAGCGCGTCTAATGTGCAGTGCATATCACGGTCTAGCGTAATGCCATAGGAGCTAAATACTTCGTCAACGTTGGTGTTGCCTTTCAGGTGCAATATTTGGTTGGGGAGTTGGTAGTTGTCGACCGTGGCTCCCTCTGAAAAAATACAGTCAACAAACGGCAGAACCTGTGAACGCAGCACGACAAACAAGTGATCGCCTGGCTGTAATTGAGTGGACCCACGCGGTGGGATAACGTCTTTGCCACGGGTGATCATGGCCACCACTGTGCCGTCAGGCAGTGCGAGTTGCGATAAACGACGGTTGGCTGCACGAGTAAAGTCGCCTAGCCGATACTCCACAATGTCGGCGTCAACATCCTCCAATGAAGTAATCTCCAGACTGGCGGCAGGCACAACAGGCGGTGGTTCGGTAAGTTTTAGTTTACGCGCCAAGTAAGGCAGCGTAGTGCCTTGAATAGTGGCAGAAATTAATACCACGAAGAACACCACGTTGAAGATAAGTTCAGCGCCTTCCAGGCCGAAAATCAGTGGGAAAATAGCCAAAATAATGGGCACTGAGCCACGCAGGCCTACCCAGGCAACCAGCCCGGTTTCGCGGTTCGTAAAACCGAACATTTTTAGAATGGGAGTGACGGCGAGTGGGCGAGCCACCAAGGTTAATATAGCCGCAATCATCAGGCCTTCCAGCCATACATCCAGTAGGGAAACAGGATTAATCAGCAGCCCAAGCACCACGAACATGACGATCTGGCTCATCCACGCTAATCCGTCATGAAACAAAAACGTGCTGCGCTGAAAGGCAATCGGGCGATTGCCGATCATGACGCCTGCAATAAAAATCGCCAGGAAACCACTGCCTCCAAGGTTCGCAGCAACGCCAAAGGCGAAGAGCCCACATGCCGCAACCAGAACGGGATAAAGGCCCGATGTGACCAGATGAATACGGTTAATAAGTTGAACGGCTGCCCAGCCGACCAGCAAGCCGACGGCGCCACCTACCCCGATTTGCAGGATAAAGAGTTTTAACAGGCCCACTCCAAGGGGCATATCGTTAACCAGTACTTCAAGTAATCCAATGGTTAAGAAAATCGCCATCGGGTCGTTGGATGCGCTTTCAATTTCAAGCGTAGACTTGAGTCGTTGATTAATATGGATGCCAGCATTACGCAGTAATGAGAAAACCGCAGCGGCGTCGGTGGAGCCGACGATGGCGCCGAGTAATAAACCATCCAACAGGGGGAGCTTTAGAATATAAGCAGCAGCGACCCCGGTAATCATTGAGGTAATCAAAACGCCGAGCGTGGCCAATAGCGAGGCTGGCTTCCACACCAGGCGGATTGAGGCGAGGGGCGTTTGTAAGCCGCCATCGAACAGAATCATTGCCAGTGCCAACGTGCCTAGCGCGTGTGCCAAACCAGGATTATTAAAGTCGATACCGCCAATACCTGCTTCCCCCGCAAGCATACCGGTTCCTAAAAACAGTACGAGTACCGGCATACCCAAGCGAGCTGACAGCTTGCTTGAAATAATGCCGACCAGTAGCAGGATGGCTGCTAGTAAAATAAGTTGGTCCACCAGAAACATACGCACGATCCCTGAAATAACTTGATATGGCCAGACCTTTTAATAATAAATGCCTGGTGTCATGTACGTGGCAAAGAGGCGTTATGCACCTCTGTTAACCGTCGTTATTTGTTAAGCGTAGGGTGGTGCTCTGCAGGGAGGAAGGCCGCCTGGTAAGCCAGGGTTCGATGAGCCAAGGGTATTCAATACGCAGTGATAAACGGCAGGCGCAATACCAGGCCATCTTTCATGGGCGGGCAGAGCCACCCCGGTATCATTTTGAATTACTACCGGGTTTTGGCGTCGCTTGTCATGGTCCAGGCTAAGGCGATTAAGTGGGTTAGCCAGCACGATCAGCGGCTTGGCGTGGTCTTCCAGGGCTGAGTGATGAACTGGCTCAGCAGCCCGTGGCATCGCCTCGTGAGGAGCGGCGCACCACAGCAATAGCGCCAAGCTCCAGAGGCCCACTTGGCCGAGCCGGAGAGACGTCATAGCGGTGGGCATGTATTGCTGAGGCAAAGAGACATCTCCTGGGTGCGCCGTATTATCATCCCTTATTGGGAGGGGAGGTCAAGCGGTTAAACATGCGTTTGCACTGTCTTTGGCGTCTTGTCATCGCTAATCGGGATTGTCACTAACCGTTAGTTGACGTTTACGTTAACTTGCTGATATACCCTATTCTTGGCCCTGGGGCAGCTATACAGACTGCCTCTGTTACAAACACAATCATAATCAGGAGCAAGCGTAATGGCCGTTCGCGAAATTCCCATGATCATTGATGGTCAAGCCGTCCTGTCTCAAAGCCAGGAGTGGCGTGATGTGGTTAATCCGGCGACCCAAAAGGTGGTTGCCCGGGTGCCTTTTTGCACGGCAGAAGAAGTAGAGCATGCGATTGCAAGCGCCCATCATGCGTTTAGAGAGTGGCGCAAGGTACCGCTTGGAAAGCGCATGCGTATTATGCTGGCGTTGCAGGCACTGATTCGTGACAACACCGATGAACTAGCCGCCTTAATCACCGAAGAGCATGGCAAAACGTTGCCAGACGCCAAAGGTGAAGTAGGGCGAGGTCTGGAGGTGGTCGAACACGCCTGCTCGATTACCTCGCTCCAGCTAGGAGAGGTGGCCGAGAACGCGGCAAGCGACGTCGATGTTTATACGCTACATCAGCCGCTAGGCGTAGGGGCCGGTATTACGGCCTTTAACTTCCCGATCATGCTGCCCTGTTTCATGTTTCCGCTGGCCATCGCGACAGGCAACACCTTTGTGTTGAAGCCTTCTGAGCAGGATCCCAGCTCGACCATGCGCTTGGTGGAGCTCGCCCATGAAGCCGGTGTGCCAGCTGGGGTGTTGAACGTGGTGCACGGCGGTCCTGAGGTTGCCAACCAGATTGTCGATCACCCAACGATTAAAGCGCTATCGTTTATTGGCTCAACCCACGTCGGCTCATTGCTTTACAAGCGGGCGGCAGATGCGGGTAAGCGTATGCAGGCGATGATGGGGGCGAAGAACCACTGTGTGGTTATGCCCGACGCAAATCGCAGCCAAGCCATCAACAATCTGCTGGGCTCAGCATTTGGCGCCGCAGGCCAGCGCTGTATGGCTAATTCGGTCGTGGTGCTGGTCGGTGAGGCGCGACAATGGATTGATGATATTGTGGATGCTGCAGGCCAGATGAAAGTGGGGCCTGGCACCCAACAGGATGCCGATTTAGGGCCGCTGGTATCGCCTGCCGCCAAGGAGCGTGTGTTAGGTCTTATCGAGACCGGTGAAAAGGAGGGCGCAACGCTATTGCTTGACGGGCGTAACTGCCAGGTACGCGATTATCCGAAGGGCAATTTTGTGGGGCCGACGTTATTTACCGATGTGACTGCGGAGATGACCATTTACCGTGAAGAGATATTTGGGCCGGTACTTTGCGTTGTCAACGTGGAAACACTCGACGAAGCAATTGCGTTTATTAATGCTAATCCTAACGGCAACGGCACGTCTATCTTCACGAATTCTGGCTGGGTGGCGCGACGCTTTGAAACTGATATAGACGTGGGGCAGGTGGGTATCAACGTGCCAATCCCGGTGCCGGTTGCCTATTTCAGCTTCACTGGCTCACGTGCTTCAAAGCTCGGTGATTTAGGGCCAAATGGCAAACAGGCGATCGCCTTCTGGACACAAACCAAAACGGTAACGGCACGCTGGTTTGAGCCTGAAAACGTTTCAAGCGGTATCAATAGTACTATTGCATTAAGCTAACGCTTACTTACTAAGCAGTCACTGGCTCTTGTGGGGGCCAGTGACGTTGTTGTACTCAAGGCTTAAAAATCATTCAGCAGGCTCAAGCTTTCTTCCAGTAGCTTTTCAATCGGCTTAAGTTGGCTTTCATGCAATACGAGTAGAGACGGCGCCTCTTTTGGCTGTCCGACAAGGGGCACTAAAAGGGCGAACTCACTCTCCTCTAGATGAAATTCATGAATTTCACGCGGGCCTAAGGCCGTTTGGCATTGGGAGCAGCGGTAGACATCGTCCTCGCCATACACCAACCGGTGATACATTTTAAAAAGCGTATAAAGTGCCAAGCCGCCTTCAAGCGCAGACCAGCGTGCGGGCGTTTTGGGTATATCGTCGGTGACCGCTTGCCCTTCGGCTTTGGCATCGGCGATCACATTTGCTAAAGGCATCGCCAAAATGGCAGGGTCTTCAGAGGGTAGCGGAGCGTTTTGCTTCGTGGCCTGGTCGAAGTCTTTTACCGCGCGCTTTACATCATCTAGCGTATTTAAAACGTAGTCAGCATGCTGTAAGTCGCCAGGCTCGCAGCTACCGTTCTCCCAGCCATGGATCACGCGTAGCGTCATGTCTCCTCGTGACATGGGGCGGGCCAGTAGCATATAAAGCATTACGCGAACGTGAAGCTGGCGCTCATCGGTATTGTTTTCAAACGCACGGTAGGGGTCAGCAAACAGAGTATTGAGCCGCCCTTGCGTATGCTCCTTGGCTTCGGTGTATGACATATTGGTTTCCTGTAAGCGCGTCGCTTATTCTCCTGTGCGACGCTTGTAACACTAATGTTTTATAACACTAATGGCGGTAAGCTACTTTTATTTTGTAATGCTTTGACTCAGTGTACAGCAGCTTTTGTTAGTCTAGACAACGTTGTAGCGAATGAATAGCAGAAGTAAACCGTTTTCCTGTTAGCTATTTAGCGGCTAGGATACGGCGCGAGTAGCTGCTCATTTTGGCGGTTAGCTCGCTTTACATCAGGATACGCTCTCAATTCACTGTCGCCAGGGGAGCCACGTTGCGTGGCTGAGAATGCTATGACGCAGACCCTGGAACCTGAACCGGTTAGTACCGGCGGAGGAAGTGCGACATGCCATACCTAACGTCAGCCGTGCTGGGCGCGGCGCTCTGTTGCTTTGCATTTTTAGGCCTTAAAGCCCGTGGGCGTAAAGGCTCATTGGATGACTTTGTAACCGCTCGTAATTCACAAACCAGCACCACGCTAGGGCTCTCTTTTGTTGCATCTGGTATGGGGGCCTGGATTTTGTTTGCGCCGCCAGAAATTGGCGCTTTTATTGGCCCATTGGCCTTGGCAGGCTATGCCCTTGGCTCCTCACTGCCTTTTATCGTCCTTGGCTTTTATGGTCCGTCTATACGCCGGGCTCTCCCTGAGGGGCGGAGCATCGCTGAGTTTGCCGAGGCGTGCTATGGGCGCGGCGTACGCCACTGGGTAACGCTGGTTTCCGTGGTGTATATGGCCTGCTTTTTAGCCGCTGAATTAACCGCTATTGGAGCGATCACCTCGCTGCTTTCTGATGTTCCGTCGAGCTGGGTGATTATTGGAGTAACGCTCACTACGTTGCTTTACACGGTAAGCGGTGGGCTGCGCGCAAGCCTGGCCACTGACCGTTGGCAGGCATGGTTGCTGCTTGCACTGTTAGTGGTGGTTTCCAGTGTCACCCTTTGGCACTTGCCTGCCATGCCGAGCAGTGCGACATGGCCCTCTATCGCCACTTCTGATGCGCTTAGTGTGGCACTAACGCTTGTCATCGCGGTTACCGCAGCGAACTTGTTTCACCAGGGCTACTGGCAGCGGGTATGGGCGGCACGTGATGACCAAAGTTTGGCCCGCGGGGCTTGGGCAGGAGGGGGCGCCACGGTCATGATCGTTATGGTGATTGGCGGTTTGGGTATGCTTGCTGCCATGAACGGTGTTCCGCTGGGCGAACCGCCCATGCCTTTTTTTGCACTGCTCAATAACGCGCCACCCTGGCTAGCTATAACGGCACTAGTGCTTGCCGTTACATTGGTGGCGTCCAGCGTAGATACGCTACAAAGCGGTATTGCCTCACTGATCGTGTCGCGCAGTGAACAGCCAAGCGTTTCTATCGCGCTCACACGTTGGATGACCGTTTTGCTTATGGTGCCTGTCGTGGTTGTCGCACTTCAGGGTGTGTCTGTTTTACGTCTTTTTTTAATCGCTGATTTAGTCTGCGCTGCAACCGTGGTGCCCGTGCTGCTGGGCTTGTGGCGGCGCATGACGCCTCTTGCGGCTATCGGTGGCGGCATGGCGGGTCTATTGGGTGCGATCTTGCCTGGGTGGATGAGCCACGCCAGCATAAGCGAAGGGATAATGGCGGCAAGCTTTCCGAACAGTGTACCCACACTAGCGCCGTTTCTAGGTGCGTTGTTAGCTTCCACGGTGGTAAGCGTGTTATTAGCGTATTCAAGAACTCCCTGGAACCAAGGACAGTTATGATTCGCAGTATTTTGACGACCCCTGATGGCGAAACCCATGAAGGGAACGAAGAGCTTTTTGTCACATGGCAGAATACCCCCGGCAGTCATATATGGATCGATATGCAGGGGGAATCAGCAGAATCTGCTGAGCGGCTACTGGGTAAATTTGAGTGTCACCCCATGGCTATTCAGGATGCCCATAAGGAGCGTGTACCACCCAAAATAGAAGAGTTTGATAACCACGCACTGATTATTTACCGCGGTATTTCATCTTTTGATGCCCAGCTAAACTTTGTTCCTCAGCAGGTCTGCTTTTTTATTGGTGAGTGCTTTCTAGTGACGCTACATCCAGGCGTTGCCATGAGCATTGAGCGGCTCTTTAAGGAGCACGGTAAGACGTTATTAGCGAAATCACCGGAGCAGGTGGCGCTCAAGGTGATGTATATCTCTGCTGGGTATTACATTGATAGCCTGCTTGAATTTGAAGCGGAATTAAGCGATTTAGAAGATGAGTTACATGAAAATGGTAACGATGTATTAATGCGCAAAATTACCATGTACCGCTCCCGGCTGGTTAAGATGCGGCGCGTGTTTAATTATCATAAAGGGATTACCCAAGAGTTAACTGTCTACGACTATGAGCACGTCCCGCGTGAGGAAAGTGAAACGCTGCATGCCATTAACGATGTTGCCGAACGTTTTGAGCGGCTTTATACGCTTACTCAGATGTATTACGACATTTGCGGTGATTTAGTAGACGGTTACATATCAATCTCGTCGCACCAACTGAACATTACAATGCGCGTTCTAACGGTCATTACGGCGATTTTTGTTCCGTTAACGTTTGTTGCGGGTATCTACGGGATGAACTTTGACTATATGCCGGAGCTGCACTATCGCTATGGCTACTTCTTCATTTTAGGCATGATGGCAGGAATCGGTGGCGTGCTGATTTGGGTGTTCAGGCGAAAGGGCTGGTTCTAATTCAGCAGGCGTTTAAGGGGTAGCAAGAGTTTGCTATGGTCGGCTAGTCTTATTCCTTTGTATCAAGGAGCCTGACAATGCCTGAATCTACCGCCGTTTCTTCTACGATGGCTGCCATGCTCTTGGTCGGGCATGGTGGCGTCGAACAACTGCATTACCGTAAAGACGTCAAAACGCCGTTACCCGGCCCAAGTGATGTTCTGGTCCAGGTGACGGCGACCGCGAAAAACAATACCGACCGTAAAGCGCGTGAAGGCCTGTATCCCACCAAAGAGAAAGGCGACGTGACGTCCTTTGCCATGGGTGGCACGCCCACCTTAACGTTTCCGCGTATTCAGGGGGCAGATGTAGCCGGGCGTATCGTAGCGGTAGGCGAAGGCGTGGATGCTAAGCGGGTTGGCCAGCGTGGCCTGCTTGATTTCAATATTTATGCGGATGAGCGCCGGGATATCAATCTCACTCCCGACTACTACGGCCATGGGGCCGATGGCGGCTACGCTGAGTATATTGCGGTACCCGCAGACCAGTTCCACTCCATTGATAATCCCGAACTCAGCGACGCTGAGCTAGCCGCGATGGGCATGTGCTCCTATCAAACGGCGTACCATATGATGACCTCGGCACACATCAAGGCTGGCGAGCGCGTGTTGGTAAGCGGTGCCAGTGGTGGCGTAGGCACCGCGCTCATTCAGCTGTGCCGTATTATCGGTGCCGTTCCTTATGCGGTCAGTCAGCCTGATAAAGCCGCTGCGCTGCAAGCGTTAGGCGCCGAAGCCGTTATTGACCGTGGCGACCTGCCGACCTTTGTTAACCGCGTCTTAGAAGCTACTGGCGGAAAGCCAATTGATGCGGTGATGGACTTGGTCGGCGGCGAGATGACTGATCTGTTTATCGATACCATGATTGTTGATATGCAGCACCGCCAATCCTATCCGCGCCTTTCCATCGCAGGGGCCAGCGGCGGTAATCTCAGTGAGATCATGTGGACGCGTATTTACCTTTACCAGGTGCAGATATTTGGCGTTTCTCACGGTACTCGTGAAGAAGCCGAGCAGCTAATCACCTGGATTCGTAGTGGTGAACTCAAGCCCGTTCTCCATGCGGCGTTCAAGCTTTCTGAACTGCATGACGCCGAGCGCTATTTTGTTAATCGGGGCAGCAATTATCTCGGCAAAATTGTCATTGTACCGGATGCCCAGTGGAATACTCACGGCGCACCTTTTGCACTAACAAACGCTCAGGAGCAACGCCTTTGAAAAATATCCATACGCTTCAATTAATGGATACTCATGCGGGTGGCGATGTCAGCCGAATCGTAACGGGCGGGATTGATGCTCTGCCGGGCGCCACGGTGCGGGAGCAAATGGAGTACCTGCGCGACGATGCCGATGGCTTGCGTCGCTTGCTGCTGGAAGAGCCCTACGGTATTCCGGAGATGTCGGTGGACTTACTGGTACCAGCGACGCACCCCGAGGCCGCCGCAGGTTATATCATTATGGAAGTGATGGGCTACCCGATCTATTCAGGCTCCAATACCTTGTGTACGGCAACCGCGGTGCTTGAGTGTGGGATTGTGCCTAAGCAGGAAGGCATTCAGCAGTTTTCGTTGGAGGCCCCGGCAGGCCTGGTACGTATCGAGGCGCGTGTGCATAACGGCGTGGTCGAGTCGGTTACCTGTGAAGGTTTACCCAGCTATATTGATACTTACCGCGATACCATCCAGGTGCCTGGTATCGGCACCGTGACGTACTCTGTCGCCTATAGCGGCGGCTTTTACGCGTTAGTGGATGCTGCCGAGCTTGGTTTTAAGCTTATTCGTGAAGAAGAGCAGGCGCTTTCGGCCTGTGCGCATAAAATTGTTGAGGCCTTGCAAGCTCAACGCGGCTTTTCCCACTACACGCTGGGTGATGTAGGTCCGCTGCCTTTCCTGCATTTTATGGGCCCCGAAGAGCAAGTGGGTGAAGGCTATGTACGCTCTCGTTCAACAACCTATGTGCACCCCGGGGTGATTTGTCGCAGTACTACCGGCACCGGCACTTCCGCCAGGCTCGCGTTAATGAACTACGAAGGTCGACTCAACATAGGGGATAAACTGGAAACGGTCTCGCTACGTGAAACCGGGTTTATTGGCACGTTTACAGGGACTCATCAGGAAGGCGCCTACCAGGTGGTTGAAAATACGATTACCGGGCGCAGCTATGTGCTGGCTCAGTCGGATATCGTGATCAACTGTGATGACCCTCTGGTTTCCTGCGGTGAGCTGCACCATATTTTGAGCGACCGCCACTCTGTTAACCACTAATCTGTTAATCAATACCCTGTTAATCACTGCTCTGTTGAGTCGGGTGGCTAATCTCGGTTAACGCGATATCGATATAGCCTTGCGCTTCCAGGCGCTCCCAGACCGGGGCTTTTTCGGCCTCGGTCATTTGGCCCCAATAGGCAATTTCATCCAGCGTACGACCACAGCCTTGGCACGTATTTGTCGTGTCTGTCTAGCTGGCAGTGCTGGATGCAAGGAGAGAACGGTCGAGAAACGGTGGTCATGCGCAATTCAATTGACTCAATAGCGCTTACGAAGACGAAACTTTACCACGTAGCGATTTGATTTTACCTTTGCGGGTCTTATGGTCAACGCGGCGTCGCTGGGAGCCTTTGGTGGGTTTTGTCGGGCGGCGTACCTTTTGCTGCCGAGTCGCGCTGATGATCAATTCTTTCAGGCGAGCAAGGGCATCTTCTTTATTAAGCTCCAGCGTGCGATAACTTTGCGCCTTGATAATCACCACACCCTCTTTACTGATGCGTTGATCATTGAGTGCTATCAAACGCTCTTTATAAAACGGCGGCAGGGTAGAGCGTGAAATATCAAAGCGCAGGTGTACCGCTGACGCCACTTTGTTGACGTTCTGACCGCCTGCACCCTGAGCGCGAATTTGGCTAATATCAATTTCCCAGTCGGCCAAGGCAACATGGTTGGAAATAGTGAGCATCAAGTCCTCTGTGTCACAGGTGAGTAATAAGGCTAGCACACTTGACACAGAGGTGGTCGCAGCGACAGGATTTAAGAGGCGAGATTAGTGACCGGCTCACCGTTGCTAAACGCGACGACATTCGCAAACGCGTCACCAAAGTAGAGCTCGTAGCTATCTTTTTCGACATAACCCAAGTGAGGCGTCGCTACGCAGTTGGGCAGGGTGAGCAGAGGATCGTCGCAGGTCGGTTCGCTATCGAAAACATCAACCGCCGCGCGTCCTGGCCTGCCTGCTTCGAGGGCGCTGACTAATGCACCTGATGCAATTAACGGTGCGCGGCTAGTGTTTACCAGAAGCGCTGTGGGTTTCATGCAGGCCAAATGGTCAGCGGTCACAATGCCCCGCGTTTCATCGTTTAGGCGCAGATGTAGGCTAAGGACATCGGCACGTTTAAAGAGATCCTGCTGGCTCTCGGCAACCGTTAATCCGGCGTCCATGGCTCGAGCTCTGGTGCCTTCTCGCCCCCATACCAGCACGTTCATTTCAAATGCCTGCGCGTACCGGGCCACCAGGCTACCAATTTTTCCCAAGCCAAAAATCCCCATTGTGCGGCCTTTTAGCCCGGTGCCCAGGGTTCGCTGCCAGCGGCCAGCTTTAAGGTTTTCTACTTCTTCAGGCAGGTGGCGCATGCCACAAAGTACCAGCCCCCAGGTTAATTCGGCCGCCGCGTGGGGCGAGCCTTTACCTGTCATAACGGTAACGCCTTGTTGCTGACACGCTTTTAGGTCGACATGGGCCGCGCCGCCCCCGGTTTGGCTAATCACTTTTAAATTGGGTAAGCGTTCAAGCAGCGCTGCAGTGATAGGGGTACGTTCACGAATTAACACAAGCGCATCCGCGTGATAAAACCGTGCCACCAACGCCTCAACATCGGTCAGCGTATCGTGATAAATAGTTACGTTGTGCCCGTTGAGCATTGCATAGGCATCCAAATGGCGTACACAGTCCTGGTAATCATCAGGTATCACGATATTCATTGAATCGTTCCTTTTCTCTAAGTATGTAGCAACACTAAAAGGCCTTACGCTAAAGCGAGGCTGAAACAACGTGATACTCCGCTCTTGCTTGGTAATCAAGGGGCAGCGAACGAGCGATTATAGTTAAGCCGCTTGTTGCCGATATTAAGTCCTGTAGGCTTCTGGATCACGTAATTCAAAAAGGGAAATACACCTTAACTGACGGTTTTTTTTAGAAAATAAATGTCCGGTTTTGGTTGTAACGGTTATCCTTGACCGCCTGGCTAGTGGTACTTTTTCACCAAAAGTAGACGCTCCTGCATGACTTCTGACACAAGCGAACACGCATAATGAAAAAGACGTTAAGTATACGTACCATGCTCATCAGCCTCTTTATTGTGGCCATGTTGGGCGCGGTTGCGCTTGCCGTGACCGGCTGGTTTACCAACCAGCGGCTAATCAACGTTCAACACACTATTACCGACGATGTACTGCCTCTTCAGGATGCCAGTCGTCGTTTGGTGCTCACCGTGGCGGCCTTCGGCCAGCGTCATAACGAACTGCTCGCTGCAGAAAGCGCGTCTGACTTGGACAGCATTGTCACGGAAGAGACACTTAATCAGCGTTTTCTGGAAGCTCGTCGGGGATTAGGAGAAGAGGGGCTCCAAGGACAGCTGGAAAACCTGAACAATGAGTACGATGCGTTACGTGTGGGTGACGCAGCGCTTGAAGCGGCCCGCCAGACGGAGCTTGGCCTAAAAGCAGACACGGCCACTACGTTGACGCAAATGGAGACGTTAATCAGTAATGCCATGAGCAGTGCTGAAGAAGTGGCTAACGTCTCAGTGATTAACCAGCAGCGCTATCAGAGTGAGCAGCGTGAGTTAATGGAAGCGTGGCGTGAGGATGGCATGACCACGTTACCCACAACGGTGCTGGATAGTCTGGTGGTTGAAGGCACGGATATCAGCCGTTACAGCGCGAATGTCAGCACTGCGTTGGCATTGCTGGCGGGTTATGGCCATCAAATGGTGCAGGCCACAGATGCCGAGGCGCTGTCTACGCTGCGTCAGAACGCTATCGAACCCCAGTTCACTCAGATGCGTGACTGGTTAACGGCGATTAATGACGCACCTGATTCAGAAAGAAGCCAGATAGCGATGGTCAATGCCTTGAGAGAGGACATTAACCAGCTGGAAAGCGTGATGATCGCTGACGCCGTGTCAGTTTACCGGCTCCGTGAACAGCAGCTGGAATTAAGTCGCCAGGTTCAGGAGGCGCTAGCGAACGTGGCAAGCGCTATGGCACAAATAGAGCAGACGCTGAGCGACGTAGAGCGATATGCGGCGGCGCAGGCGGACAATGCGGTTGGCCAGGCAGAAACACTGGCCGCCGCCGGGCTCACTCTGCTGATCACCGTCACGTTAGGTGTTGTCGCTCTGCTGGCGATTTTTGGCTGGCGTACGCTGGTACGTGTACTTGGCCCGCTGGTGGCCATGCGTCGGCAAATGGAGAACATTAGCGGCGCAGGTGGCGAAAATACCAATTTGTCACAACGTCTTGATCTACAGCGAAACGATGAAGTCGGCCAAACTGCCCAAGCGTTCAACCGTATGATGGACACGTTTGAAGGTATGGTCGCCCAAGTACGTGAAAGCGCTGAGGCGATTGCCGAAAGCAGCCGACAAATTGCTTCGGGTAACGAGAACCTGTCGCAACGCACGGATCAGCAGTCCGCCTCGCTAGCCGAAACGGCTTCCAGTCTTGAGCAAATCACCTCTACCGTGAAGCAGACAGCCGACTATGCAGATCAGGCAAAAGGTGCCAGTGGCGGTGTCGATCAGCGGGCACGCTCAGCGGGGGATGTCGCCAAACGTACAACGGCGGCGATGGGGGATATACGTGAAGCGAGTGAGAAAATCACCTCGATCATTAAAGCCATTGATGATATTGCCTTTCAAACCAACTTGCTGGCGCTAAACGCCTCTGTGGAGGCTGCGCGCGCAGGGGAGCAAGGCCGTGGTTTTGCCGTAGTCGCCCAGGAAGTGCGTAAACTTGCCGGTCGCAGTGCCGATGAGGCAGCGCAAATTCGTCACTTGGTGGCTGACAGCGTGGCCAAAGTCAGTGAAGGCGAGCAACTGGTTAATGCGTCCAGCACGCACCTTCAAGAAATCATCGATAGCCTGTCAGAAGTGACTCGTTATGTAACAGAAATTGCCGATGCCACACAGGAGCAGTCGACGGGTATAGAGCAGATTAATCAGGCGATTTCACAGCTGGATCAGGTAACCCATCAAAATGTCCGTTTGGTTCAGGATGCTTCAAGCGCAAGCCACGAACTTGATGCGCGAGCTGGCGATATGCATCTGCTGGTAAGCCGCTTTCAGGTGAGCGGTAACGCGGGGCAGCAAGTACGTTCCTTGCCTTATAAAGAGGTGCCTGCACGACTGACTTAGCGCCATCGTGTTGCTTGCTAACAGCGAATGCATCCATGGTGCATTCGCTGTTTTACGTTTCAGGGGTTGATTTATCCAGGCGCTGGCTGCACTGATTAAGCAATAGTCCGTGAATGAACTAAACCAGAGAGGCAACATGACCACATTAGTAATAGGTGCCAATGGGCAGATTGGTAAACAGTTTTGTGAACTCGCCCAACAGGCTGGGGAGCCGATTAAGGCAATGATCCGGGATGAAAGCCAAGCAGAGTGGTTCAGCGAGCGTCAGATCCCCATCATTGTGGCTGATCTTGAGGATGAGTTTGAACACGCCTTCGAGGATTGCGATCAGGTGATTTTTACTGCTGGCTCAGGCCCGCATACTGGACCGGATAAAACGCTCATAATTGACCTTTATGGTGCTATCAGAGCCGCTGATATCGCCAGTGAAAAAGGGCTTGATCGCTATATTATGGTGAGTGCTATTCGCGCAGAACATCCGCTTGAAGCACCCGAAAAGATGCGCCCTTACATGGCCGCCAAGTTTGCAGCGGATAGCCATCTACGTTTTGCCAAGATTCCCCATGTCATCCTTAAACCAGGCCCCTTGACTGACGAGAAGGCAACGCACGGGTTTGCCGGGACAATGGAGACATCTCCTGAACAATCCATTACCCGGGCAGATGTTGCCCATGCCTTGCTGCACGTTGTGAAAACACCTGCGTTGAAAGACAAGGAGTTCACGCTCTTGAACGGTAAGGAACGTATTAGTGACTTGGTGCGTTGAGCCTGAGCATCACATAGTAACGATTTAAGCTTCCCCTTACCCTTGGCAAATTATGGCTTGAAGAGCGCCACATAAAGCGTGCCATTATGCATTTGCCGGTTTGACCGCGTGCTTTCGCTATAAAAAAATCAGTGTAGTAATGGCGTACTACCGCTATCGAAAACGCGCTTGCTAGGCTTGTTGGGCACATGCAACGTGTGCACAACGACAAAACAAGAAGGAGTACGGAGATGACCAGCAAGCGCATTCTGATGATTACCGGCGACTTTACTGAAGATTACGAGACCATGGTGCCTTTCCAGGCATTGATGGCTGTTGGTCATCAGGTTGATGCCGTTTGCCCTGGCAAGGCATCGGGCGACACCGTGGCGACAGCGATTCATGATTTCGAAGGTGATCAAACCTATTCTGAAAAACCTGGCCACCGCTTTGCGCTCAATGCTGATTTTGAGCGTATTGATCCCGCTGACTATGATGCTCTGGTGGTGCCCGGCGGACGTGCTCCGGAATACCTACGCTTGAATCAAGATGTGTTGGCGATGGTTCGGCACTTTTTTGAAGCCAATAAGCCTGTCGCTGCGATTTGCCACGGCGCGCAATTGCTAGCCGCTGCAAACGTGCTCAAAGGCAGGCAGTGTTCTGCATACCCGGCTTGCCAGCCAGAGGTTGAGTTGGCAGGCGGACATTTCGCCAGCATTGAAGTAAGCGAGGCGGTAACCGATGGCAATCTGGTGACGG
Organism: Halomonas sp. AOP30-A1-24; assembly: GCF_052378165.1. NCBI lineage: Bacteria > Pseudomonadati > Pseudomonadota > Gammaproteobacteria > Oceanospirillales > Halomonadaceae > Halomonas > Halomonas sp. AOP30-A1-24. The sequence goes on along the minus strand of NZ_JBQSXL010000005.1, from coordinate 99,733 downwards.
CGCCCGCTTGGCCAGCCCACCCGGCTTGGCTTGGTCAATTTATGGCGCTGCTAAACCAGTGAGCGCTGGGCCGTTAGCATCATCATACAAAGCAAAGCTTACGCGCCTAACAGACATGCACCTAACAGACATTAGGCGCGTAGTGTATTTGCTCGCTATGCTAACGGCTTATCTGAACGTTAAGAGATCACCCCCATGTGCAAACTCTTTATTCACGCCAATCCTGAGTTATGGTCCAGTGCGACGCATTCACTGCGTATTGATGGCATGGTGACGAGCGTGCGAATGGAGCACTACTTCTGGCTCATTTTGGAAGAGATCGCCACGCGTGATGGTATGAATACGGCTCAACTGATTACTCGCCTGTATCATGAATCTATCGATGCCGGACACGACTTGGGCAACTTCACCTCGTTTTTACGCGTGTGTGCGCTACGCTATCAGGCGCTTCAACTAACGGGAGATATTCCCACTCAGCACGAGATACCGATTGCGACGCTGGATGCTGAGGAGATACTCGTGCGTGAAGGCCGCTCTAGGCGCCGCCAGGTTCACTAATCACTGACCGTCTCAGCGTGATAGTGAGTAGCGATAAAGACAGTACGTGATACAGGCATTAACAGGATTTTTTATGACAGATGTTGCGACTGCTGTGCGCCAATTACTCACCACGGCACCCGAAAAAACATTACCGATCACCTATCAGCAAGTGGCTGCGGCGTTGGGTCTGACACCTCCACGTACTATTCAGCGGGTGGCTCAGGCGCTAGAGCAGCTTATGCGCGATGATGCTGCTGCCCATCAGCCGTTTATCGCCGCGCTGGTGGTAAGCCGCCGGGGCGATAATATGCCCGCTGCTGGTTTTTTTGAGCTGGCCGTAGCGCTGGGGCGCTTCCCCGATGACACCACGCAACATGCCAAGGCGTATCGTCATGAATATCAGCAGGTATTGGCGTCGCGCTCAAACGCGTAATCTTACTTGGACGGCTTTCGTAACGGCTCCAGCAAGTCGCTTAACCCATTATGGTCAATTTCCTGCATTAGCTGCAGCAGTTGGCCAATCTCTCCCGATGGAAAACCTTCCCGCGCAAACCAGTTAAGGTAGGGCCCCGGCAAGTCGGCAATGAGCCAGCCCTGGTGTTTGCCAAACGGCATGGTGCGAGTTACCAGTTTTTCAAGGTCTTCAGGTCTCATGTCTTACTTTCCTTTGTGCGTGTCTATCGCATTGGTTTCCGAAAAGATCTAATTTTGCTAGACTTTGGTCGAAGTCAATACCCCCCCTCGATGCCGGGCAATTATAGCTTCGGCAAGATATTTCTGTATCGTCAGGATATGACATGCATAAACATTTACGTTTTTTACTCTGCACACCGCTTTTAGCGTTTGCAGCGATGCCCGTTGCGGCGGATGAGCCTGTTGATGTTGTATTAATTGGTGGCGGCATCATGAGCGCCACACTAGGTACCTATCTTCAAGAATTAGAACCCGACTGGGATATCCATCTTTACGAGCGCTTGGGCCAGGTCGCTGAAGAGAGTTCCAATGCCTGGAACAACGCAGGCAGCGGTCACTCTGCCTTCATGGAAATGAACTATACGCCGGGTGATGGCGACCACGTTGAAATTGAGCGTGCGGTTAACGTTACCGAGCAGTTTGAAATTTCCCGCCAGTTCTGGGCCCACCAGGTCGATCAGGGCATCCTGAGTGACCCGAAAGCCTTTATTAATTCGGTGCCGCATCATGCGTTGGTGTGGGGGGAAGACGATGTCGCTTTCCTGCGCGAACGCTACGCACGCATGACCGAAAACCCGCTTTATGAAGGCATGGAATACTCGGAAGATCGCCAGGAAATCGCTGAGTGGATGCCGCTGGTGATGGCTGGTCGTGATGAGAACACGCCGGTTGCCGCGACTCGTATGCAGATGGGGACGGAAGTGAACTACGGCGCGCAGACTCGCCAGATGGTTGAAGGCCTGGGCGATAGCGATAACTTCACGCTTTCGCTTAACAGTGAAGTGCGCGGTCTTGAGCGTAATGACGACGATACCTGGCACGTGACGATCAAAAACCTGGAAAGCGGTGATGAAACCACCATCGATTCCCGGTTTGTGTTCATTGGTGCGGGCGGTGCTGCGCTGCCGCTGCTTCAGGAATCCGGTATTCCGGAAGCGGACGCTTACGCCGGTTTCCCGGTGGGTGGCCAGTTCCTTTACACCACCAACCCTGAGGTTGTCGCCCAGCACCAGATCAAAGTGTATGGCAAAGCCGGTGAAGGTTCTCCGCCGATGTCGGTTCCGCACTTGGACTTCCGCAACCTGGATGGCGAGCCTGCGCTATTTTTTGGCCCATTTGCCACGTTCTCAAGCAAGTTCTTGAAAGAAGGCTCCTGGACCGACCTGTTTGGCTCCATAACATTTAACAATATCTGGCCGACAACCCAGGTGGGGTTGCATAACTTTAATCTGGTGAGCTACCTGGTGGGCCAGGTAATGATGTCCGATGACGACCGCTTTGAAGCGCTGCAGGACTTTTTCCCTGAAGCGAACAGCGATGACTGGAAGCTTTGGACCGCCGGTCAGCGGGTTCAAATCATCAAGAACGACCCTGAACATGGCGGCCTGCTGCAGTTTGGTACCGAAGTGGTAAGTGCTAAAGACGGCTCAATCGCTGCACTTCTGGGGGCTTCACCCGGTGCCTCAACCGCGCCACCCATTATGCTGCATTTGCTGGAAAACGTGTTTGCTGAGCAAGTGCAAAGCGATGCGTGGCAGGAAAAGCTGACCGAAATCGTACCGTCTTACGGCCAGCGTCTTTCTGAAAATCCGGAGCTGCTGCGTGAAATGCGGGTATACACGGCAGAAGCGCTTAAGCTGAACGAGCCGATGAATGCTGCTGAAACAGACACAGACGTTCAAGCGGAAGTTGAAAACGCGCAGCCTGAATCAGAAGCCTCTGATGAGAGCAGCGTTGACGAAAACGCTGATGCACAAAGCGAAGAGCAGGACGCCGAAACAGAAGAAGTTGTTCTGTAAGGTTTTGCCTGCTTAAGCCCTGAACGCACTAGCGTGCCATGTCAGGTGCGGTCGATAACGCTAGCCCCTTTTTAAGGGGCTAGCGTTTTTTTTGGATTCAATAGTGAGGATTGGCAGCTTCACAAGTCAGCTGGGCAAGCGCGCGAGCTGGGGCACTTAACTGGCTGCTTGCACGATGGGTCAATCCTACATCCCGATGAAACGTATGTTCACCCAGCGGGATGGCGCGCACCGCTGGTGGCCAGGGCTGCAGGGCGGCTACCTCTGGCACCAGGGCAATGCCCACGCCGTTGGCCACCAATTGGATAATGGTATCCAGCTCGTCCACCTCGCACAGCTCATGCACATGGCAGTGTTGGGCGCGTAAAAAGCGGTCGACTTGGCGGCCGCCAAACGAGGTGCGGTCGTAACGCACAAAAGGCTCGCGGCTGAGCAGCTTGCGCCAATCATCGCCTTCCGTTAAGGCCGGGACGATTAGGCGGTAAGGTTCATGGGCCAGTGGTGTCCAGCGTAAATCGCTGTGCAGTGAGAAAGGCGGGCGAATAATGGCCGCCATATCAAGCTCGCCTGCATCCACCTGATTGACCAGCGCCATGGAGAGCCCCGGCACCACGCGGCTCCGGCAGTCGGGATAGGCTCGGTGAAAACGAGCCAAGGCGCTGGGCAGTAGCGAGCGCTGAATGGAGGCAATAGCGCCTATGTTCACCGGCGTGCTGGCAGGCTTGTCGGTATTGGCTTCGCCAAGTGTCCGATAAAGGGCGAGTAGGGTATGCGCCTGTTGAAGAACGTCCTGGCCTTGCGCCGTTAATACCGCCGCACGCCCTTTTCGGGCAAACAGGGTAACGCCCAGCTGTGCTTCCAGCCGTTTCATCTGTGCGCTAACAGCCGCTTGCGTTAAGCCAATTTTCTGGCCTGCCGAGGCAAAGGTACCTTCTTGAGCGACGGCTGTTAGGGTTTTAAGCTCTCGTATCATTGATAAATAATATTTGTGAATTGGCGAAAAAGATATTGATTTTATTTTTATAAGGCTCGGCCTAGGATGACCATCGCGGGTTGGCACTTCGTGTCACTCATTACATAACGATAGCGAGCAGGAGACCACTATGAGCCTTTCCCCCTTTCATTTGGCCATCCCGGTTTACGATGTAGCGCTAGCCCGGGCTTTTTACAACGACGTTTTTGGTCTGGAAGAAGGGCGCTCCAGTGACAACTGGGTCGACTTCAACTTTTTTGGTCACCAACTGGTAATTCACGGCCACCCTAAAACGCCCAGCCAAGAGAATGCCCATACCAACCCGGTAGATGGCCACGACGTACCGGTGCCGCATTTCGGCGTAATTTTAGAGTGGGAGGAGTGGGAAGCACTTGCCGAGCGCTTGACGTCACGCAACACCGTCTTTGTGATTGAGCCTTACATACGCTTTAAAGGTGAAGTGGGCGAGCAAGCCACCATGTTCCTGCTCGACCCCTGTGGCAACGCGCTAGAGTTCAAGGCGTTTAAGGACAAGAGCCAAATATTTGCCAAGTAAGCGATAACTACCCTTGCAACATCTGCTCTTGGCGGCGATGTTGCAGGGGAGATTCACCAAAGTAGCGTTTATAGTCACGGCTGAATTGCGGCACGCTGCGATAGCCGACCGCCAATGCCGCCTGGTTGACATTATGGTCCTGCTGCGACAGAAGCTGCTGGGCTTTTATCAACCGCAGCCGCTTTAGGTACTGGGCAGGCGAGGCGCGAGTAATCTGCTTGAAATAGTGATGGAACGTCGAAACGCTCATACTGGCTCGCTGAGCCAGCTGTTCAACCGTAAACTCATCGGCGAAGTTTACGTGAAGCTTCGATAGCACCTGCACAATGCGTGAATAGTGCCCTTGGCCGTTCACCAGCGCCCTGAGTGCGGGTCCCTGTTCTCCTTTCAGCGCCTCGAAAACCACCTCACGGATGCGCGACACCCCCATGACCGCGCACTCTGTTTCGCATTTCAGCGTGTTTGCCAAGCGGGCAACAGCATGCTGCATACCTTCTGTCATGGCAACGGATGCCATGGGCTTGGGAGAAAGGGCGGGTGCGCCGGCATCGCCCATAGCCATGACCATCTCGCTTAACAGGGGCGGATCCAGCTTTACTGAAATACCCAGTAGAGGTGCTTCGGGTGAGCCATGAGTTTCACACTCAAACGGCAGCGGCAGGGTCTGTACCAGGTAGTGGCCGGGGTTGTAGTGAATTTCACGATCTCCCAGATAGCCCACTTTCCGGCCCAGAGCGATAACGGTCAAGCTGGGCTCGTACAGTAACGGAGTGCGAGCTTGATGGCGCCCCAAACACAGCAGCGAGACGCCCGGTAGATGCGTCTGGGTGATGCCGTCTGCCTGGGTTAGCGCTGCAATAGTGCGCGCCAAGGGCGGGTAGGTAGGAAGCAACGAACTCATGGAGACCTGCCAGAAACGTGCAAAAATGGGTGGATTCGGATAATAGTGCCATAATATCGGTTTGTTTTTGTTATTTCATCACATTGATTTGGAGGAATAGGCAAAAAATACGGAGCTTCGCTCATCGTTATTGCGGTTTAATCGGCGAATAATGGTCAGGCGTCCTCACGGTTACGAGGATCACCGATTTAAGGAGTTTTACCTGATGAGCCAAGCTAAATCCTACGCTGCTTTTGCGGCGGATAAACCGTTAGCGCCTTTTTCATTCGAACGTCGTCAACCGCGTGCCGATGATGTCGCCATAGAAATTCTTTACTGCGGTGTTTGCCATAGCGACCTGCACTTTGCTCAGAACGATTGGGGCATGAGCCAATACCCGGTCGTGCCGGGGCATGAAATTGTAGGCCGAGTCACCTCGGTAGGCAGTCAGGTGAGCCGTTTTAAAGCAGGTGATTTAGTGGGCGTTGGCTGCATGGTTGATTCTTGCCGCACCTGTAGTGCCTGTAACGATGGCGTTGAACAGTACTGCCTGGAAGGGTCCACCATGACCTACGGTAGTGAAGACCGCCAGGACGACACGATTACCCAGGGTGGTTATTCCGATAGCATCGTGGTGAGCGAACATTTCGTGTTGAGCATGCCTGATGGCATCGACCTTGCCTCTGCAGCCCCTATTCTATGCGCAGGTATCACTACTTATTCGCCGCTTAAGCACTTTGGTATCGGCAAAGGACATAAGCTGGGCGTTATCGGTATGGGCGGTTTGGGCCATATGGCTGTGAAACTGGCCAAAGCACTTGGCGTAGAAGTGACCGTCTTTACCCGTTCCGATGCCAAAGTAGAAGAAGCCAGGCGTAATGGCGCCGACCATGTGGTGGTTTCAAGCGACCCAGCACAGATGGAAGCCGTGGCTGAGAGCTTTGACTTCATGATGGATACCGTACCTGTTCAGCACGACCTAAACCCTTACCTAAAGGCGCTTAAATACGACGGTACGCATATTCTTGTTGGTTTGCTGGAGCCTATCGAGCCTCCTGTGGAAGCCTTCAATCTGGTATTCAAGCGTCGTGTCGTGGCAGGTTCTTTAATTGGTGGCATTGCTGAAACACAAGAACTTTTAACACTGTGTGCCGAGCAAAACATCACGTGTGATATCGAAATGTTGGATATCAATAATATCAACGAAGGGTTTGAGCGCATGGCGAAAGGCGATGTGCGTTATCGTTTCGTGATTGATATGGCAACCCTTAAAAATACTGCTGCTTAAAAAAGCATCGGTACTTACCCATCGTGGCCTAAGCCATGGTGGGTTTTTTTATGCCTTTTAGTTATACATAGGTCGATAGTGGCACATAAAGTACTTCAGCTTGGTTTACTCTTGCCGATAGTAATAAACAACCATAAACGGCAAGGGAATCAATTGGATGAGACATCTCTCTATTAAGTGGACTTTGACCGCAGCGCTCGCGCTGATGGTATTGATGATAGGGCTGATAAGTGGATTGGGGTTTTATGCCAATCACACCAGCGGCCGAGCGCTTGAGGAGTTAGCCGATGTCAATGTTCGGTTAACCAATCTTGCCAACCGCACCCAAGTCAATGCACTCAGAGCACAAACATTCCTGGACCGTTTTGCAAGCTTCAGTACGCAAGGCAATCCTGATAAAGGCCTGGAAAGCCTCCAACTGGCGATTGAGGCCGTAGCAATGGCCCAAGCGAATTTTGATGAATTCAGTGCGCTGTCGGTGCCAGAAGAGAGTGAGCTTGCCGGCTACCGTGAGGCTGTTGTTTTAAGCTACGAGGCATTTGTTACCGACGGCATTGTGCCCCTATTGGAGGCTCCGCCGTTCCAGGTGCAGCGTCACCAGGAGGAATTAGGCGAGAGTGGTGTACGGCTGGATGAGGCCATGAACGGTTTTATCGCTTACACCGAAGCGCGGGGGCAGCGCGTGATCGAGCAGGTGGGGAGTTTGACCCAAACGGTCGGCGTGATTGCGTTAGCGCTGCTCATCCTGTCGTTAGTGGCCGCCACTATTATCCGTATGGCCATGATGCACAGCGTCGTGCGCCCACTTAACCAGGCAATAGCGCATTTTGCCACCATTGCCGAAGGAGACTTGACCGACCGCATTGAAGCGCGAGGGCGTAACGAGGTGGGCCAATTGTTCAGCGCCCTGGCGGACATGCAGGCCAAGCTGAAAGCACTGGTGCACTCTCTACGCAGTAGTAGCGAGAGCGTTTTTAATGGCGCGGGCGATATCTCATCGGGAAGCCAGGACCTCTCTTCGCGCACTGAGCAGCAGGCATCTGCGCTGCAGCAAACAGCTTCCAGCATGGAGCAAATGTCAGCGACCGTGAGCAAAAACGCAGAAACCGCTCACACTGCAGACCAGCTGTCGATTGCTGCCTCTCAATCAGCGGAAGCTAGCGGCGAAGAAGTGCAGCGCACGGTACAGTTGATGCGTGACATTGCAGCCAGCGCAAGCCGCGTTAACGACATTATCGGGGTTATTGACTCGATTGCTTTTCAAACCAATATCCTGGCACTTAATGCATCGGTTGAAGCTGCTAGAGCCGGGGAGCAGGGGCGTGGGTTTGCGGTTGTTGCCAGTGAGGTGCGCTCATTGGCTACGCGCAGTGCCGCCTCCGCCAAAGAAATTCGTGACTTGATTGGGCAAACAACATCACAAATTAACGGCGGCGCGGAACAGGCTGAACGCAGTGGACATACGATTCAACAAACGGTGCAGGCGATTGGGCAGGTGACCACGTTGATGAGCGAGATATCCACGGCAAGTCGTGAGCAGGATGGGGGCATTGAACAGATTAATGCCGCACTCACTGAAATGGACTCGGTCACGCAGCAAAATGCTGCCCTGGTGCAACAAACCAGTAGTGCAGCCAGCGCGCTTGAAGACCAGGCGCAGCAGTTAGCCACGTTGATAGCGACGTTTCGGCTAGATGAGCAAGCACCTGCCACCTCATCAAACCAACTGCCTGCGAAAACAGCCGTCATAAAAGAGAGCGTTGGCAAAGAGGGCGTTGGTAGAGAAAGTATTGCTAAAGAGAGCGCAGCTGAGGAGTGGGACGCGTTTTAACTGTTTTAACTACTCTAGCTGTTTTAAGAATGGGGGTTGGAGCCTGCCAGGGCTACAAAGCATGTTGCTCTGGCAGGCGGCCTGTAACAGGTTATACGTGGGCCGAGACGCGTAAGCGGACATAATCTGCTGTCCAGTTTCCTTGGCCATCTTTTAAGCTGTGACCAAGAAGAATCATGGTGTTATCCATAATTGAGTCTCGAAGATCATCTTCTAATCCATGTAAAAACGGATTGGCGAAGGTTTCAAGCCAGCCTGTCATCCCCGCCGGTAACGCGGTAGGGCGCGGAAGCAGCTCAATTGAATCTACCTGAAAACCAACCGTTTGCAGTAGGTGCGCGTACTCTTCCGTGGTCGGAAAATACCAAGGGTGCCGACCGCGAGCGCTAATACCCCGAAACTGAAGCGAAGCAATGAGCGCGGTACAAATAGCCGCGACATTACCGTGCCCGCCAAACTCAGCCACGAACCGCCCACCCGGTTTTAAAGCACGCTTAACGCCAGAAAGAACAGCCTGAGGGTCCAGCATCCAATGCAGTGAGGCGTTACTGAAAACGGCATCAAATTCGTGGTCAAACGGAAGCTCATGGGCATCAACAACGCGAGCAGTAACGCCGCGTTGACGTGCGGCTGTCACCATTTCCTCTGATGAGTCAATGCCTAATACATCAGCACCAAGATGCATTAAGCGTTCGGTTAATGCGCCGTCGCCGCAGCCCAGATCCAAAATGCGCTGGCCTGGCTGTGGCGAGAGCAGCTTTACGACGTCACTGCCTAATTTGGGAACAAAATGGGCATTTTCCGCATATTGTCCAGCATTCCACTCTTGACCATAGGCATCAGATTTAATGTTATTCATGGCAGCTTCCTGGCATCGTTATGTTTCATCAGGGGATTATCAAAGAGTATAGCCTGAAGCGCTACAACATCCTTGTATGTAAAGAAAATTTCTTAACGCTAAGCGATTCCATTAGTGGCATATTCGTGACCTGCCGATAGCTGCTACCTTGATAGATAGAATAGCGAGTAGGGAGTTCAATAATGGCAGGCGGATGGGCAAAAGAGGGTGCCGAACAAGAGCAAATCGAAAGAACACTGGATGATGCTGTCGAGCTTGCCCGCAGTCGGTTGCCGCAGGGTAAAAGCCGTAAGTATTGTGAAGAGTGCGATGAGGTGATTCCTGAGGCGCGCCGCCTTGCAGTCCTCGGGGTTCGGCTGTGCGTTGTTTGCCAGAACGAGCACGACAAAAAACAGTCGAACGCTAGCAGCTATAATCGCCGAGGTAGTAAAGACAGCCAGCTTCGCTAAGCAAGCCCATGTTTGCGCTTATTGGATAAAAGCGTTTAGCAGTAGGCTATTAGCGTGCGACTGTGCGACTCTAGTGTTGATAAGCGATACTGATTTATAAAGGCGAGGTACCATGAACGACGTTATTAAACTCTTGAAATCCCACCGTTCAGTTCGAAAATTCAAGGATCAGCCGATTGCACGTGAGCTGCTGATCGAACTTATCCAGGCGGGTCAAGGAGCGGCAACGTCCAGTCATGTTCAAGCCTATACGGTTATTCATGTTACAAATCCGGCTAATCGCGAGCAGATTGCTGAGTTAGCGGGTGGCCAGCCTTATATTGCCAGCTGTGCGGACTTTCTGGTCTTCTGTGCTGATATGAAGCGCCCAACCGAGGCATCTGAGCGGGCGGGTTCCAACGTTGTTCGAGGGATGACAGAACAGCTGTTGGTAGCCACGGTAGACACTGCTTTAATGGCGCAGAATGTTGCGACAGCTGCTGAATCAGAAGGGCTGGGCATCTGTTATATTGGCGGTATTCGCAATAACCCCCAAGCGGTTAGCGATCTGTTAAAGCTGCCTGAGCATGTTTACCCTGTATTTGGTATGTGCCTTGGCTATCCGTCTCATGAGCCGGAGGTAAAGCCCCGCCTGCCGGTTGAAGCGATCTTAAAAGAAGACTACTACAGCGACGACAGTGCGCAGGTGCAAGCGTTTGATGACACCATGCAGGCGTATTATCAGTCGCGTAGCAGTGGTAATAAAGACACCGATTGGTCACAAAACCTGAAGCCGCTGTTTGATAACAAACTACGACCCCATATGCGCGACTTCTTGATTCAGCGTGGCTTTGAAATGAAGTAGCCCAAACGGCACCTTGCTTATGACCGCCATCGCTCCTCTTCCTGATGCTTCATGAGTGATCGAATTCACTGCTGCCAGCAGGTGGCAGTGATAATCTGGAAGCCGCCGTTTTTGAGGAAGCACTATGTGTAAGTTACGAACAGGGTATACGCGACAAACGGGCTTTGGCCTATTAATGGTGGTGACGATGTCGGCTGCAGGATGCAGCGGTTCCGAAGATGAACCGCCGAGTAATGTATCTGAACAGACAGCTACCAGCACGCAACCGGCTGACGCTTCTGTAGCGGAAGAGCCTGCGACCATCGTACCCTTGGAAGTCGCTATTTCGACATCGGTTGCCTTGCGCCCTGATCGGCGTCTGATGGTGGAGGGAGAAACCAATCTACCTGATCAGGCGCAGGTGCAGGTTATTGTCGAGCGCGAAGTGAGTCGTGTGCGCTGGAGGGCGCGTGCGCGGGTTAGTGACGGAGGCTTTATTGCCGGTCCATTTGGTTCAGGAAGCGGTTTGCCGGATGGTGGCTATATCGTACAGGTGCAGCTTTCCGAAGCCAGTGTGCAGCCTCAAACCGTACAAGCCGTGATCGGTAATCGCGGGGAGAATTTGGCGGGAGAGCTGGTTAGCCAATCCCGCCATGGGTTGGGTCAAGTGGCCACCTACTCACGCCGTTTCTTGGTGGGGGAGGAGCCAAGACGAACACGTGACCAGGTGGAAGTGCATTAACATTTACGGGGATGTAGATGCTTTAGACAGAACGCCAATGGGCTAGCAGTACCGCATGTATTTCTACGTCAGAAGGCGCTTTTGCAAAGTGCTCAAGTACAAAACGCTCATCGCGACTGACAAGATAATGCCCGGCTTTATGAAATACGTGCGTCGGGCCCAGCAGCAGTAAATCATTGGCTGCGACGGGTGAAAAGTCAGTGCCTGAATCTGGCGTTGCCATAACACAGGGTGCTTTCCAGTCGATATTTAACGCTAAATGGTGTGGAACGGTAATTGTCGTTGCTTGCACCTGTTCCCAGGGGAGGGGGCCAGTGTGTTTCAACGTCAACAGTTGAGGGGCGGTGTCGCCTTCCAGCAAGGTAGCAAGTGAACAATCCAACGCCTCGGCTAGAGCGACCAAACGCTCGTGACCAATTTGTTTAATTGCACCTGATTCCCAGTAGGAAATAGTAACATCCGACACGCCAACGTTACGTGCTAGGGCAGCTTTGTTGAGCTTGGCCCTAAGACGCAATTGCTTAATACGTGAGCCTAGCGATTCCATTTCGATTTCCTATAATTGAGCTGTGTAAGCTCGTTAAGTTTACTTCAACCACAGTTGCAGCGATGTGAGCACGCTTAGTGCGTTTAAGCACTTTTTATAAGCATGATCGCCGATCATCGACGCCGCGCCATACTAAGCGATTGTTCAGTGTCGCGCATCTTGTAATCTTATAACCGTATTACTTTTTGTAAGACGCTTTAATATGAAAGTCGTTCCATCTACAGCGCTGTTGGTTATGCGTAGGGTAGGTATAATATCGCTACGCTTTCTCGCTATAAGGATGTCTTGATGACCGTTCGTACTCGCATTGCACCTTCCCCGACGGGGGATCCCCACGTTGGCACGGCGTATATTGCGCTGTTCAATTTATGCTTTGCGCGTCAGCATGGCGGGCAGTTTATTTTGCGCATTGAAGATACGGACCGCGTACGCTCAACGCCTGAGTCAGAGCAGATGATTCTGGACTCCTTGCGCTGGCTTGGGTTGGAGTGGGATGAGGGGCCTGACGTTGGCGGCCCACACGGTCCGTACCGCCAAAGCGAACGTGGCGATATTTATGCGCAGCATGCTCAACAGTTGCTGGACGCTGGCCATGCGTTTAAATGCTACCGCACTGCAGAAGAGCTGGATGAGCTGCGTGAGTCGCGTAAGGCAGCAGGCTTGCATCTGGCGCTCAAGCCGGGTGACCTGGCTTTGGATGACGCAGAAGCTGCACGCCGGCAGCAGGAAGGCTGGCCTTATGTCGTGCGTATGAACGTGCCCAGCGAAGGTGTCTGTGTAGTAAACGATATGCTGCGCGGTACGATTGAAGTGGAGTGGGCACAAGTTGACGCGCAGATACTGCTCAAGTCGGACGGCATGCCTACTTACCATTTGGCGAATGTGGTAGATGACCATTTAATGGAAATCACGCATGTGCTGCGTGGCGAAGAATGGATTAACTCTGCACCCAAACACCAGCTGTTATATGAATACTTTGGTTGGGAAATGCCTGAGCTATGCCATATGCCGCTTTTGCGTAATCCCGACAAATCCAAGCTGTCCAAACGTAAAAATCCCACGTCGATTAATTTCTATCGTCGGATGGGCTTTTTACCTCAAGCGGTTACCAATTACCTTGGCCGTATGGGCTGGTCCATGCCGGATGAGCGCGAGAAATTTAGCTTACCCGATATGATGGCCGAGTTTGATATTCAGCGTGTATCGCTGGGCGGCCCGGTGTTTGATCTTGAGAAGCTTACCTGGCTCAACGGCGTTTATATCCGCGAGGACCTGGATGATGATGCGCTGCTTACTGCGCTGCGCGAATGGGCGTTTAATGATGCCTATGTAAGGCAAATTTTGCCCCAGGTACGTCCACGCGTAGAAACACTTTCACAAATCATGCCGCTAGCCGGGCACTTCTTCTCAGGCTTACCTACGCTTACAGAAGATGACTTCGCCAGTATTAAGCTGGAGAAAGACGAGTTAGTGAAATTGCTGCAGTTCCTGGTCTGGCGCTTCGAGGTGCTACCTGCCTGGGATAAAGAAGCGCTGCTGGCCGAAGTAAAGAGCTTGTCAGCGTACTTCGAGCTTAAAATGAAAGCATTCCTGGCGCCGATTTTTATTGCGATTACAGGTAGTAGCTCAAGCACGTCTGTTATGGATGCCATGGCGATTCTGGGTTCCGATATCACTCGTGCGCGTCTGCGCAACGCTATTGATGTGCTGGGTGGCGTTTCCAAGAAACAAGCGAAACGTTTTGAAAAAGAGTACCGCGATCTGTAAGTCGTTCAGCTAATGGCTGCAGGAAACGCCATTCTCCATTGACGTTAGGCGTCTGGCGTTTTTCTGGGGTATTAATGCGCTTGACGAAGACGAGCGTAATCAGTATTATACGCTCCGTCTTCAGGACATGTGGGGCCTTAGCTCAGCTGGGAGAGCGCAACACTGGCAGTGTTGAGGTCAGCGGTTCGATCCCGCTAGGCTCCACCATTTAGTTTGTTTGTCGTAACGTCCCATTCGTCTAGTGGTCCAGGACACCGCCCTTTCACGGCGGTAACAGGGGTTCGAACCCCCTATGGGACGCCATCTCTTTTATACTCTTCTATCCCCATATTGATGTAGTAATGAACTCTTTCATTTGCTGCGTTTTTTCCTGCCTGTTATCTAGCTGAGCCGCTAAATCCTCACTTTATTTGTGGTATTTTCGCTTGACTTGTCCACTTTTGGTGGTCCTTGCTAAAGGTTGTGCACAACCCTGTGCTGCACCCGCGAAAAATATTCGAATTAACTTATCTTGTTTAAAAACAGTGGCTTACATGAGGTCAAAAAATGACCAATTTAAGGGGAGGTCACTGTTCATGGCGATTCAGGGGCATTTGTGAGAGGTTATGAACAAGGTTATCCACAGATAGTGTGGAAAACATTTTTCCAACCTGGCTCTTAAAAAAGTCAAGCGCTATTACGGCCTTTTGCTCGCTTTTTGACTGGCGTTTTCGTCTATTGATGAGGTGAAGCATGCGCGTTTGGAGAGGCGTTGTTGGATGTCGTGCTAATGAGGTCAGAATGCGCGTCTAGCGCACGTATTCGAACGTGTTTAGAGGGAGTGGCTTGCGGGAGTTATTAGGCTTGGAGAGCGGTCATATACAAGCAAAGACGCTTAAACAGGGAAGGCCACCCGTGGGTGGCCTTCTTGAAGATTAAACCATCGAAAATTATTTCGACGGGTAATCGCGTTGGTCATGGCCAGTGTAAAGCTGGCGCGGACGACCAATTTTATAGCTTTCGCTCAACATTTCGTTCCAATGGGAGATCCAGCCAATCGTGCGTGATACGGCAAAGATTACCGTGAACATATTGGTGGGGATGCCCATCGCTTTCAAAATAATGCCAGAGTAGAAGTCGACGTTCGGGTAAAGCTTGCGCTCGATGAAGTATTCGTCTTCAAGCGCAATTTGCTCTAGGCGTTTGGCAATTTTAAGCTGCGGGTCGTTCGCCATGCCCAGCTCGGCGAGTACTTCGTCGCAGGTCTCTTTCATTACCTTGGCGCGGGGATCAAAGTTGCGATACACGCGGTGACCAAAGCCCATTAGCTTGAACGGGTCTTCCTTGTCTTTTGCCTTATCAATGAAGCGTTGGATGTTCTCTTCAGAGTCGTCGCCAATCTCATCAAGCATCGCCAGTACGGCTTCGTTCGCACCGCCGTGTGCCGGGCCCCATAGTGCCGCAATGCCAGCGCTAATGCAGGCAAAGGGGTTGGCGCCGGTCGAGCCTGCCAAGCGTACGGTAGAGGTGGAAGCATTCTGCTCATGGTCGGCATGTAGCATGAAAATGCGATCCATCGCTTTCGCGTAAACCGGGTTGATCTTGTACTCTTCGCACGGGTTGCTGAACATCATGTAGAGGAAATTCTCTGCATAACTCAGGTCGTTGCGCGGGTAATTAAACGGCTGACCAACATTATACTTGTGCGACATGGCCGCCAGAGTAGGCATTTTGGCGATCAGGCGAATAGCACTAATAGTGCGGTCTTCTTCTTTAGTGATATCCATGTGGTCATGGTAGAACGCCGCAAGGCCGCCTACGACGCCGCACATAATTGACATGGGATGCGCGTCGCGGCGAAACCCTTTAAAGAAGTTGTTGATTTGGTCGTGCACCATCGTGTGATTACGAATGCGTGCAGCGAAGTCCGTGTACTGCTCGTCGTTGGGCAGTTCACCAAAAAGCAGGGTATAGCTCAGTTCAACAAAGTTGGACTCTTTAGCCAGTTGGTCAATAGGGTAGCCGCGATGCAGCAGTACGCCTTTGCCGCCGTCAATATAGGTGATGGCAGATTGGCAAGAAGAGGTGGCCATAAAGCCAGGGTCGTAGGTGAACAGGCCTTCCGCACCTAAGCCACGGACATCAATAACGTCTGGGCCAAGGGTGCCGGAGTACATGGGTAGTTCGATCGTTTTATCAAGACCGTCTACCGTCAATGTTGCTTTCCTGTCAGCCATGTTGGCCTCCTTTCGGATTCGGGTTGGGACGTAAAGTCATTGTTTCGCATGCCGCGCCGGCGAAAAGGTTTGCCCACTATAAGAGCGCGCGACATTTTGTCAATTATGCAAAGCGCTAGGCATGGGTGGTGCGTGTATGGTTATGCAAAATTATTATCTTAGACAATTTTTGTATATGGCAAATGATAGCTATAGTAACCAGGTGTCAGAGATTTGACGAATCCTTAACAGGCTTATCAAATTATCGTGACTCTGTCACTATATCGATGCTGCATTGCAAAATCGACTCGGGCGGGCTGCTTTTTTTTGCAACATAATTGAGTTAGGTCCGAGTTCGGTTTGTCAGCAGGGGCGAAGGTTCTTATAATCCACGGCGCGCGACCGGCAGGTAGGTGGTCGTGCCCGACTTGGCAAACGGCCGAGCCCCTTCCAGCAACCACTGCCCGCTCGGGCTATGCCCGACCTGTCGCAGAGCGGGCCAAGAGAGTGTGTATAAGCCGTGAATAGCAAACGACCCGTAAATTTAGATCTAACAACGATACACTTCCCACTTCCGGCACTGACGTCGATTGCCCACCGTATTACGGGGGTTATTCTGTTCGTCGGCCTGGTGTTCGCTTTTTGGGCGTTGGGTAAGTCACTTTCATCTCCAGCAGGCTTTGATGCCGTTAGCAGCGCACTTGCCAATAATTTATTGGCCAAGTTCATTGCTTGGGGACTGCTTTCTGCGCTGGCGTTCCATTTTGTAGCAGGGATTAAACACCTGTTAATGGATGCCGATATTGGTGTGACACTAGAAGGTGGTGTGCAAAAAGCACAGATCACCGTTGTGGTGAGTGCCGTTCTAATTATTCTGGCAGGAGTTTGGGTATGGTAACCAACGTCACAAGTTTTGGCCGAAGCGGACTGTCTGATTGGCTGATGCAGCGTGTGTCTGCGGTGGTGCTGGCCGTTTACACGGTCTTTATGGTGGCCTATCTGTTGTTTAATCCAGACCTTGACTACTACACCTGGAGCGGCCTGTTTAACCAAACGTGGATGCGGATCTTCTCATTGCTGGCTTTTATATCCATTGCAGCACATGCCTGGATTGGCTTGTGGACCGTAACCACTGATTACCTTAAGTCCACTGGCCTGCGCGTAGGTGCCCAGACGCTGATTATTCTGGCTATCTTCGTGTACCTGGTTTGGGGCATTCAAATTCTGTGGGGAGCTTGATAAATGTCT
Organism: Halomonas sp. AOP30-A1-24; assembly: GCF_052378165.1. Lineage (NCBI taxonomy): Bacteria > Pseudomonadati > Pseudomonadota > Gammaproteobacteria > Oceanospirillales > Halomonadaceae > Halomonas > Halomonas sp. AOP30-A1-24. Next base: position 82,543 of record NZ_JBQSXL010000005.1, on the reverse strand, counting down.
AACCTTCGTAGCCTGACGTTTGACGCCATTATTATCGGTGGCGGTGGCGCTGGCCTGCGCGCTGCTTTAGAACTGGCGAAGTCCGGTAAACAAACAGCCGTCCTTTCCAAAGTCTTCCCGACACGCTCTCACACTGTCTCTGCCCAGGGCGGTATTACCTGCGCTATCGCGTCTTCTGATCCCAATGACGATTGGCGCTGGCACATGTACGACACTGTTAAAGGCGGCGACTATATCGCTGACCAGGACGCGTCGGAGTATATGTGCTCTGAAGGCCCGAAAGCTGTATTTGAACTTGAGCACATGGGCCTGCCGTTTTCGCGCTTTGATAACGGCCGCATCTATCAGCGTCCGTTCGGTGGCCAGTCCAAGAATTTCGGTGAAGGCGGCCAGGCGGCGCGTACTTGCGCGGCGGCAGACCGTACCGGTCACGCACTGCTGCACACGCTTTACCAGAACAACCTTAAGAACAATACAACGTTCTTGAATGAGTGGTACGCGGTTGATCTGGTGAAGAATGGCAACGGTGACGTGGTGGGTTGTATCGCCATGTGTATTGAAACTGGCGAAGTTGTTCACGTTAAATCCAAAGCCACTGTATTGGCGACTGGCGGTGCTGGCCGAATTTACGCATCTACCACCAATGCCCTGATCAATACGGGTGACGGTATCGGTATGGCGTTGCGTGCGGGCTTCCCGATGCAGGATATGGAAATGTGGCAGTTCCACCCGACCGGTATTTACGGTGCGGGCACGCTGGTAACCGAAGGGTGCCGCGGGGAAGGTGGCTACCTGATCAATAAAGACGGCGAGCGCTTTATGGAGCGTTACGCGCCCAACGCGAAAGACCTGGCGGGTCGTGACGTTGTTGCGCGCTCCATGGTCATGGAGATTCTGGAAGGCCGCGGTTGTGGCGAGAAGGGCGACCACGTCTTCCTGAAGCTTGATCACTTGGGTGAAGAGGTGCTGAGCAAGCGTCTGCCAGGTATCGTTGAGCTTTCAAAGACTTTTGCTCATGTCGATCCAGCGAAAGACCCGATCCCGGTCGTGCCGACCTGCCACTATATGATGGGCGGTATTCCGACCAACATTCATGGTCAGGCGATTCTGCAGGACGAAAGCGGCAACGACCAGATCATCAACGGTCTGTTCGCCTGTGGTGAAGCAGCGTGCGTATCTGTTCACGGTGCTAACCGTCTGGGCGGAAACTCTTTGCTGGATCTGGTGGTGTTTGGCCGTGCCGCCGGTATGTTTATTGAAGGCGCGCTGAACGAAGGTATTGAGTACCTGGATGCCTCCGAGTCTGATATTGAATCAGCGATGAAGCGTATTACTCGTTGGAACGAGTCGGAAGGCGGTGAGAGCATTCCTGCGCTGAAAGCAGAGCTTCAGGACATCATGCAGAACTCTTTCGGTGTATTCCGTGAAGAGAAAAACATGCTGGAAGGCGTTGAGAAGCTTGCCAACCTGCGCAGCCGTATTGCCAATGCTCACCTGCCTGATAAGTCCAATGCTTTCAACACGGCCCGTGTAGAAGCGCTGGAACTTGATAACCTGATGGAAGTGGCCGAAGCGACGGCAATTGCCGCCCTTGAGCGTAAAGAGAGCCGCGGTGCCCATTCACGTTACGATTACCCAGACCGTGATGACGTCAACTGGCTGAAACACTCGCTCTACTTCCCGCTCACCAAAGAGCTGAAGCAGCGCGACGTCAACTTCAAGCCGAAAACTGTTGATACGTTCGAACCCAAGGTTCGTACCTACTAAACTCCGCATTGACGAGAGGGAGTTATAATGTCCAATCTTCAGGTATCCGTATACCGTTACAATCCGGAAACCGACTCCGCGCCCTATATGCAGGAGTTCCAAGTTGATACCAAAGGGCGCGATGTCATGGTGCTGGATGTTCTTCATATGATGAAAGAACAGGACAGCGGTCTGGCATTCCGTCGTAGCTGCCGCGAAGGCGTTTGCGGCTCTGATGGTATGAACATGAACGGCAAAAACGGCCTAGCGTGTATTACACCGCTGTCAGATGTTGTGAAAAACAACAAGCTGATCCTGCGCCCGCTGCCCGGCCTGCCGGTTATCCGCGATATGGTTGTGGATATGGGGATTTTCTATAAGCAGTACGAGCGTATTCAGCCGTACCTGCAAAATGAAACGCCAGCGCCCGCCATTGAGCGCCTGCAGTCGCCCGAAGACCGTGAAAAGTTGGATGGCCTGTACGAGTGCATCTTGTGTGCTTGCTGCTCTACGTCTTGCCCGTCGTTCTGGTGGAACCCGGACAAGTTCGTAGGACCTGCTGGCTTGCTGCAGTCTTACCGCTTCCTGGCGGATTCGCGCGATACCGCAACCCGCGAGCGTTTGACCAGCCTGGAAGATCCGTTCTCGGTGTTCCGCTGCCGTGGCATCATGAACTGCGTAGCGGTTTGCCCGAAAGGCTTAAATCCGACGCGCGCGATTGGTAAAATTCGCGAAATGCTGCTCGCAGATGCAACATAAACGCCTTGTGAGTCAATAAAAAGCGATTGCCACGCAACAAGTCTCGTTTTACTACTTAAATCGTGGCGCTTCGCTTGTTATCATAGGGTTTGTCATAAGGTGCGGCGCGTCGCCGCACTTTATGAGCAGTCAAGTTTAAAAGCCGGTGCTGCGAGTACCGGCTTTTGAGCATGAACTGAGCAAGAATAGCAGTTAAGAAATAGCAATTATGTAGGGCTTCCGGCCGTTGGTCGGTGCCGCCGGTACATGTTCCGCCCCGCCGGCAGGGCAATAGCGATGTCGTTGTTTTTTGCAGCGATGCCGATACCACCCCATCAGTGTAGGGTGACCGAGAGATGCAACAAGGCATAATGGAGTTAATGTGGCGTTCCTCTCACGTTAGTGGTGGCAATGTCCACTACGTGGAAGCGCTTTACGAGCAGTACCTCGCCGATCCAGATGCTGTTTCTGACGAATGGCGTAGCTATTTTGACCAGCTACCGAGTTCCGAGGGCAGTGCCTCCCACGATGTTCCACTAAGCCCGACTCGTGATCAATTCTACCAGCTAGGTCGTGAAAGCCGCCCGGGCCGGGTAGTTGCCGCTGCCGATAGCGGTGAGAACAAAAAGCAGGTGAAAGTCCTGCAGTTGATCAATGCGTATCGCTTCCGTGGTCATCAAAAGGCTGATATCGATCCGCTTGGACTGCGTAATCCTACCCCCGTCCCTGACCTCGATTTATCATTCCATCAGTTGACCAAGGCTGATCTTGATACCGAGTTCCAGACCGGTTCGTTCTTCCTGGGTATTGATAAGGCACCACTGCGTGAGATCGTGGACGCGTTGGAGAAGACGTACTGTCGCTCCATCGGCTGTGAGTTCATGCATATCGTGGACACAGAAGAGAAACGCTGGCTACAACGGCGCTTCGAATCAGTGCGCAGTGCTCCCAAGTTTAGTGACGATGTTCGCAAGCATGTGCTCGAGCGTCTGACGGCTGCTGAAGGTTTGGAAACTTACCTGGCATCCAAATATCCGGGTACCAAACGCTTTGGTCTTGAAGGTGGTGAAGTCTTTGTACCTATGATGGACGAGCTTATCCAGCGTGCTGGCGGTTATGGTACGAAGGAAGTCGTTATCGGTATGGCGCACCGTGGTCGCCTCAACCTGTTGGTCAATATTCTGGGCAAAAACCCGGCTGACTTGATTGATGAGTTTGATGGTAAGAAGGTGATTGAGCGTGGTTCTGGCGATGTGAAGTATCACCAGGGCTTTAGCTCCAACGTCATGTCACCGGGCGGCGAAGTCCACTTGGCCATGTCGTTCAACCCCTCGCACCTGGAAATTGTCGCACCGGTTGTTGAAGGTTCCGTACGCGCGCGCCAAGACCGCCGCAAGGATCCTGCCGGCGACAAGGTGTTACCCATCAATATTCATGGTGATGCTGCCTTCGCGGGTCAAGGCGTCGTCATGGAGACATTCCAGATGTCTCAGACCCGGGCCTATAAGACCGGCGGCACGATTCACATCGTCATCAATAACCAGGTGGGCTTTACGACGTCCAACCCCATGGATGCTCGTTCGACCGAGTACTGTACCGACATTGCCAAGATGGTCCAGGCGCCCATCTTCCATGTGAATGGTGATGATCCTGACGCCGTTATCCATGCGACCCAAGTGGCGCTAGATTACCGTCAACAGTTCAAAAAAGACGTCGTTATTGATCTGGTCTGCTACCGTCGCCGTGGGCATAACGAAGCCGATGAGCCGTCCGGTACGCAGCCTTTGATGTACGCCAAAATCAAGGATCATGCGTCGACGCGTACGGTTTACGCTAAGCGTTTGGTTGACCAGGGCGTTCTATCTGAAGATGACGCCAAAGCGATGATGGAAACGTATCGCGATGATCTGGTCGCGGGTAACCACGTTGCCAATGCACTGGTTCAGGAGCCCAATCAATCCCTGTTTGTGGACTGGGCGCCGTACCTGGGGCATGAGTGGACGGGCGATGCGGATACGTCTTTTGACATGAAGCGTCTTCAGCAACTGGCTGCGAAAATGTGCGAGATTCCGGACGGGGTCGAAGTGCAGCGCCAGGTAGCCAAGATTTACGAAGACCGCCGCAAGATGCAGGCCGGTGGCATGGCCATGAACTGGGGCTTTGCTGAAACGCTGGCCTACGCCACGTTACTTGACCAAGGGCACCCGATCCGGATTACTGGTCAGGATGTGGGTCGCGGTACGTTCTCGCACCGTCACGCTGTGGTTCATAACCAGAAAAATGGCTCTACCTACGTGCCGCTGCAAAACATGGCCGATGGTCAGCCGGTTTTCACCATTCACGACTCCTTCCTGTCAGAAGAAGCTGTGTTGGCGTTTGAGTACGGTTATTCCACCACTGCGCCGAATGACCTGGTTATTTGGGAAGCCCAGTTTGGTGACTTCTTCAACGGTGCACAGGTGGTCGTTGATCAGTTCATCTCTTCTGGTGAGAGCAAGTGGGGCCGTTTATGTGGCCTAACGATGCTGCTACCCCATGGCTATGAAGGCCAGGGTCCAGAGCACTCGTCTGCGCGACTGGAACGTTTCCTGCAAATGTGTGCTGAGCACAACATGCAGGTCTGTGTGCCGACGACACCTGCGCAGATTTATCACTTGCTGCGTCGTCAGGTGATTCGTCCGCTGCGCAAGCCGTTGATTGTTATGTCGCCCAAGTCGTTGCTGCGTCACAAGGAAGCGGTATCGAGCCTTGAAGATCTTGCTCACGGTAAATTCCAAATGGTGTTGCCGGATCAAGCGGATCTGGCCGCTGAAAACGTAACGCGCGCGATTCTGTGCTCAGGCAAGGTCTACTATGATCTGGCCGCCTGGCGTGCAGAAAATGAGCGTAACGATACGGCGATCATTCGTCTTGAGCAGCTGTATCCCTTCCCGAAAGAAGAACTTCTGGAAGCGCTCCAGGCGTATGGCAATGTGGAAGATATTGTCTGGTGTCAGGAAGAGCCGTTGAACCAGGGCGCTTGGTACTCCAGTCAGCACCACATGCGTACAGTGGCCGATATGCTTAAAGATGGCCTCGGACGCGAGTTGAAATTTGCAGGACGTCCTGCCTCTGCCGCGCCGGCAGCGGGCTATATGTCCGTCCATACTGAACAGCAGCGCCAGCTGGTGGAAGACGCTTTCAATCTGTAAAGCGCCCACCGGATTTAGAGAACACCATAAGGGAAACGACATGGCTACCGAGATCAAAGCGCCAACCTTTCCGGAATCCGTTGCCGAAGGTACTGTGGCTACGTGGCACAAAAAGCCGGGTGACAGCGTCGAGCGTGACGAACTGATTGTTGAAATCGAAACCGACAAAGTGGTGCTGGAAGTGGTGGCACCTGAAGCGGGCACCCTGACTGACGTAATGGCCGAAGAGGGCGAAAGCGTCGCGTCTGAGCAGGTGCTTGGCAAAATCGGTGAAGGCAGCGCTTCAGGCGACAGCGGTAAAAAAGAAGAGCCATCTTCTGATGAGCCGAAAGCCGAGAAAGCTGATCAGCAAGACGAAAAGAAAGAAGAGAAAACAGAAGAGAAGAAAGCCAGCGGCGGCAAGCAGCATGATGTAAAAGCGCCGAGCTTCCCTGAGTCTATCCAGGAAGGCACCGTGGCGACTTGGCACAAAAAGGTCGGTGAAGCGGTTAAGCGCGATGAAGTGCTGGCTGATATCGAAACCGATAAAGTCGTACTGGAAGTGGTTGCGCCTGCTGACGGTGCGCTGGCAGAAATCAAAGCCGAAGAGGGCAGCCAGGTAGAGTCCGAAGCAATTCTCGCGGTCTTCACCGAAGGTGGCGGTAGCAACGTAGCAACAGCGGCTGATAAAGAGCCAGCCGCCTCTGCTGACGATGGCGCCAGCGATGAGAAAATGGGCGACAAGATCGTCGCACCGGCGGCGCGCAAGCTGGTTGCCGAGCACGACCTTGACGTTGCCAAAATTGAAGGTACGGGCAAAGGCGGTCGCGTCCTGAAAGAAGACGTGCAAAAAGCCGTTAAAGATGGCTCCGCCAAGAAAGGTGCTGCCAAGTCTTCTGCGCCGAGCAACGCCGCAGCGATCCCAGCGGCTGTTGAAGGCGAGCGTGTTGAAAAACGCGTGCCGATGACCCGCCTGCGTCAAACGATTGCCAAGCGTCTGGTACAAGCTCAGCAAACCGCTGCCATGCTGACCACGTATAACGAAGTGGACATGACTGAGATCATGGCCCTGCGTGCGCAGTACAAAGACACCTTCCTAAAAGCTCACGATATCAAGCTGGGCTTTATGGGCTTCTTTGTAAAAGCGGCAACTGAAGCTCTCAAACGCTTCCCGGATGTTAATGCCTCTATCGACGGTACCGACATCGTGTATCACGGTTACCAGGATATCGGTGTTGCGGTATCCACCGACCGTGGTCTGGTGGTCCCTGTACTGCGCGACACCGACAGCATGAAAATTGCTGATGTCGAAAGAACGATTGTTGATTTCGGTAAGCGTGGTCGTGACGGCAAGCTGGGCATGGACGACATGATCGGCGGCACCTTCACCATCACCAATGGTGGTACGTTCGGTTCTCTGATGTCGACGCCGATTATCAACCCGCCGCAAACGGCTATTCTGGGGATGCACAAAATCCAGGATCGTCCGATGGCTATTAATGGCAAGGTTGAAATCCGCCCCATGATGTACCTGGCACTGTCATATGATCACCGTATGATTGATGGCAAAGACGCCGTACGTTTCTTGGTTACGCTTAAAGAATTGCTGGAAGACCCGGCACGTTTGCTGCTGGACGTCTAAGGTACGTAGACCACGTATCCTTGCGTATTGATATTTCGATACGCGCCACCCTTCTTATGCAGTCGCACACCGCTCTTCTCTCGGCAATGTAAAGACGAGAGAAGAGCACCGAGCTAAAGGAGCCAACATGGCTGACAAGTTTGATGTGATCGTTATCGGCGCCGGCCCTGGCGGTTACGTAGCTGCTATCCGCGCAGCGCAAATGGGCCTGAAAACAGCCTGTGTTGAAAAATGGGTTAACAAGGAAGGCAAGACTGTTCACGGCGGCACCTGCCTGAACGTCGGTTGTATTCCTTCCAAAGCGCTGCTGGAAACCTCACATAAGTTTGTTGAAGCACGTGATCACTTTGCTGAAGTTGGCATCGAGATTGACGCGCCGAAGGCTAACATCGCCAAAATGCTCGAGTTCAAAAACTCGGTCATTAACAAAAACGTGGGCGGCATCAGCGCACTGTTCAAGGCCAACGGTGTTACTTCGCTGGAAGGTAAAGGTAAAGTTACTTCGTCTACCGAAGTTGAAGTAACCGACCACGATGGCAACGCCACGACCTACACGGCTGACAACATCGTTATCGCCGCAGGCTCCGTGCCGGTTGAAATTCCGCCGACGCCGCTGACCGACGACCTGATTGTGACGTCTACAGGCGCACTTGAGTTTACCGAAGTACCCAAGCGTTTGGGTGTGATCGGTGCTGGTGTTATCGGCTTGGAGCTGGGCAGCGTCTGGAAGCGTTTAGGTTCTGACGTGACCGTTCTTGAAGCCATGGACAGCTTTTTGCCGATGGTTGACGGCGCGATTGCCAAAGAGACCCAGAAGCTGCTCAAGAAACAGGGTCTGGACATCAAACTGGGCGCACGCGTGACCGGCTCTGAAGTCAAGGACAACGAAGTCGTCGTTAAGTACACCGACGGTGACGGCGAGCAGGAAATGACCTTCGACAAACTGATTGTTTGTGTGGGTCGTCGTCCTTATACGCAAGGCGTGATTGCCGATGGCGTAGGCGTTGAGCTTGACGAGCGTGGCTTTATCTTCGTTGATGACCAGTGCCGTACTAATGTCCCGAGCGTTTATGCAATCGGTGACTGTGTACGTGGTCCAATGCTTGCTCATAAAGCGTCTGAAGAAGGCGTTATGGTCGCTGACATTATCGCTGGCCATAAAGCTGAAATGAATTACGACGCCATCCCCAGCGTTATCTACACCTCGCCTGAAGTCGCGTGGGTAGGTATAACCGAGCAAGATGCCAAAGCGAAAGGCATTGAAGTCAAAACCGGCTCTTTCCCGTTCTCTGCCAACGGTCGTGCGCTTGCCAACAATGCGCCTGAAGGTATGGCCAAGATTATTGCCGATGCCGAAACAGACCGCATTCTGGGTATGCACATCGTCAGTCAGCACGCGGGTGAGCTGATTGCCCAAGGCGTTATCGCGATGGAATTTGGTTCCAGCGCTGAAGATCTAGCGTTGACCTGCTATGCCCACCCGAGCACTTCTGAAGCTATTCATGAAGCGGCTCTCGCGGTGGAAGGCCATGCAATCCACATGGCTAATCGTAAAAAGCGCAAATAAGTTCAGCGGTAACTACCAGGCGCCACCATTAGGTGGCGCATCACTTTCGGGCATGTTGTAAAATAGCGCGCGAAAGTACGGGGACAGCCCGTTTTTAAAACGGGTTGTCGTTCGAGTCACATGCAACCAATGGCATGAATCGATGAACCTTCACGAGTATCAAGGCAAACAGCTGTTTGCTGATTATGGTCTACCAGTGTCTAAAGGCTTTGCCGTGGACACTCCCGAAGAAGCAGTAGAAGCCTGCAAAAAGATCGGCGGCGACATGTGGGTAGTTAAAGCCCAGGTGCACGCAGGTGGCCGTGGTAAGGCGGGTGGCGTTAAGCTGATCAAAGATCCGGCTGAAGCGAAGGCATTTGCCGAGCAGTGGCTGGGCAAAAACCTGGTAACCTTTCAGACTGACGAACAAGGTCAGCCGGTTGCCAAGATTCTGGTAGAGACCTGCACTGATATCGCCGATGAGCTTTACCTCGGTGCCGTTGTCGATCGTACTACCCGTCGCGTGGTCTTCATGGCCTCGACCGAAGGTGGTGTTGAAATCGAAACGGTTGCTGAAGAGACGCCGGAAAAGATTCTTAAAGCCGAAATTGATCCGCTGGTTGGCGCACAGCCGTACCAGGCGCGTGAGTTGGCCTTTGCTCTGGGCCTGAAAGGCGACCAGGTCAAGCAGTTCACCAAGATCTTCCTGGGCCTATCCAAGTTGTTCCACGACAAGGATCTGGCACTTTTAGAGATCAACCCGTTGGTTATCACTGACGAAGGCAACCTGCACTGCCTCGACGCCAAACTGGGCCTCGACAGCAATGCGTTGTACCGTCACCCGGACCTGCAGGCCATGCGCGATCCTTCCCAGGAAGATCAGCGTGAAGCCGATGCAGCGAAGTGGGAACTGAACTACGTCGCACTCGACGGTAACATTGGTTGCATGGTAAACGGCGCAGGCCTGGCCATGGGCACCATGGACATCGTTAACCTGAGTGGCGGCAAGCCGGCTAACTTCCTGGACGTTGGCGGCGGCGCGACCAAAGAGCGCGTAGCAGAAGCGTTCAAGATCATCCTGTCTGACGACAACGTGAAAGCCGTTCTGGTTAACATCTTCGGCGGTATCGTACGTTGCGACATGATTGCTGAAGGCATTATCGGTGCCGTTGAGCAAGTGGGTGTCAACGTGCCGGTCGTGGTTCGCCTGGAAGGTAACAATGCCGAGTTGGGTGCTGAGAAACTGGCGTCCAGCGGTCTGAACATCATCGCTGCTACCAGTCTGACCGATGCGGCTCAGCAGGTTGTTAAAGCGGCGGAGGGCAAGTAATGAGTATCCTGATCGATAAGAACACCAAGGTCATCTGCCAGGGTTTCACCGGTGGCCAGGGCACGTTCCACTCCGAGCAGGCGATTGCCTATGGCACGCAAATGGTCGGTGGTGTTACGCCGGGCAAAGGCGGCCAGGAGCATTTGGGCCTGCCAGTTTTCAACACCGTTAAAGAAGCGGTCGAGAAAACAGGCGCGGAAGCCAGCGTTATCTACGTACCGGCTCCGTTCTGCAAAGACTCAATCCTTGAAGCTGCTAACGCTGGCATCAAGCTGATCGTTTGCATCACCGAAGGTATCGCTACGCTTGATATGCTCGACGCAAAAGTAAAATGCGACGAGTTGGGCGTGCGTCTGATTGGCCCGAACTGCCCGGGTGTTATCACGCCGGGTGAGTGCAAAATCGGTATCATGCCGGGTCACATCCACCAGCCGGGCCGTGTGGGTATCGTTTCCCGCTCTGGTACGCTGACTTACGAAGCCGTTAAGCAGACCACTGACCACGGTTTCGGTCAGTCTACCTGTGTCGGTATCGGTGGCGACCCGATTCCGGGTTCCAACTTCATCGACATTTTGGAAATGTTTGAGAAGGATCCGAAAACCGAAGCGATCGTCATGATCGGCGAAATCGGTGGTACGGCTGAAGAAGAAGCAGCCGCCTACATCAAGGATCACGTTTCCAAGCCAGTGGTTTCTTACATTGCCGGTGTTACTGCACCTCCTGGCAAGCGTATGGGCCACGCTGGCGCCATCATTTCTGGTGGTAAAGGCACGGCTGACGAGAAGTTTGCTGCTCTGGAAGACGCCGGTGTTAAAACCGTTCGTTCTTTGGCAGAAATCGGCGACGCACTGAAAGAAGTGACGGGCTGGTAAGCTGGCAAGCGGATCAAAAAGGGGTGCCGTTTGGCACCCCTTTTTTGTGTCTTCAAGTTGACTGCGTCGCCGTCACTTTACTCCTCGGCCTCACGCTTGCGCCCTTCAAGAATTTTTCTGAGTAGCGGGCGTCCTGCCATCAGCATAAATACCGGCGCCCCGGCGATCAGATAAAAATAGTAGGTGACAGCACGCCAGATCAAGATGGCGGCTGCCGCACTGCTTTGACCCACTATAGGGGCCAGCAGGGCCGACGAGGAGAGCTCTGCGCCCCCAGCACCGCCGGGCAGCAGGGTCAGCTGGCCAGCCGCCATGGAGAGCATCTGCACCAGGAAGGTCCATGCCCAGTCCAGATGTTGTCCAAGGCCGTACAGCGTGACGTAGAGAATGCTGTAGCGCACGATCCAGTGCACGATCCCGAATCCGAAGGCCAAGGCCAGCGCGGAGCGCGGCAACTGAAGGGTTTCGGTAAAGGCCTGCTTAAAGAGCAGGATGCGGCGCACCATAGCATGCTGGAGCCGTGCACTGACACGCATTCGAGACAGTAGGCGGCCGGTCACAATTAGTACGCGGCGATGATAGCGGCCTATGAGAACGACGCCGAGCAGCGCCAGGCACAAGAGTGCCATGGGCACCACCAACATCCATCCTAGGCGGGCATCAATGGAGCGCGTGATGACATAAATCATCATCGCGATCATCGAACAGAGAAAAAACAGCAGGTCAATGATCTGGTCTACAGCAAAAATGGCAGTGGTCTGCGCGGGTCGTACGCCACGTCGCGTGAGAAGGGCGATCAGTGTCAATGGCCCACCGCTTCCCCCTGGCGTGGCGCAAATGGCGAATTCAGTGGCCATTACCGTACCGGTTGCACGCATCAGGCCCATGTTGCCGGCGCGTCCCGCCAGTAGAACACGCAGCTTGGCACCGTTAAGCAGCCAGCAGACCAATATCATGCACAGCATCAGCGCAAACAGACTTGGTGGAAAACCGGCAAGTAGATGGATAAGGTCAGTGCCGCCCAATAATAGAGGGATGGCCATAACAGCGATGAGACCTGCGGTCAGCAGCCAGAGTGTTCTTTGCATGCGTTTAATTATTCAGGGGTGGGTTTGGCGCTGGGCGAGCGTTTTCAAGGCGGGTACCCATACGTGATGATAAGGTGCCAGTCTGATCGTGCTGACTGCAATGGCGCTGTAACCAACTGATCTTGGTGGTGGGCCGATAGCCTTCTTCTAACAGGCGCCGAATCGTCGTCAGCCAGTAGCGCCTTGAAATAGCATGGCACATATCCACGGGGTGTAACCCCAGGCGAATCAGTGGCGCTTGACGATGACGACGCCTGGCCCGCTCATTAACGACCCAGGACATACCGCGCCGCCAGCGGCTGCGTGCGCTCCACACTAGCGAGGGCGCCTTAATCGGTGTGTAGTCTGGCAGAAAGTACAGCTGGCCGGGGTCGCTGGTATAGGTAAACCCTTGGGTTTTCAGTGCCTGCCGTGCGCCTTCGCCTAAAAGCCAGGCGGGCGCAACGAATCCCTCCAGTGGCCAGTCTTGAGCACGAAAAAGTTCGACGCCACGCTGTAAACGTTCAAGCGCATCAGCGTAGCTGAGCGGGTAAAACTCACCTTCATAGGTATAAAGCCGTCGCATGAAGTAATCGCGCGGCGTGCGGGGGGCGGGCGCATCATCGCAGTGATAGAAACCATGTAACGCCAGTTCGTCTCCGCGCTCCCTGCGCTGATGCAGAAGCTGCAGCATGTCGGTGTCTTTAAAGGTGTTACTGCGATGATGAAAGTCAGGCACGACAAGCCAAGTCATGGGGATTTTTCCCATGCTATCGACCTCCTCGACAAAGGCGCGATAGTCCGGCCAGGTGATGGGGGCAATGTCATGGAGTACCAGTGCAAATTCCCTGTTAGCCATGCTGTGCGCTCACCGTTGCCGTATGACTAATGCCGAGAAGTTCGCGATAGTGCTGCATAACCCCCTGCACGACGATATCCCAGTCATGATGGCGTTCTACATGCGCGCGCGCGCGACGGCCCATGGCTTTTGCATCGTTTTCGAAAAGCGCCTGAATGCTGCGAGCCATATCTTCACTGTCCAGTGGTCGACACAGCATTCCGCACTCTTCGGGAATGTTTTCGGTCAGCGCACCGGCGCGGGCTGCCACTACCGGAATGCCACAAGCCATGGCTTCCAGCACAATCAGCCCGAAGGTTTCCTGGGTGCCCGCATGCAACAACGCATCGCTACTGGCGAAATAACGTGCAATCTCGGCGGTCGGGCAAAAATGATTGATGACCGTTACGTTGTCGGGAACCTGAGTTGGCATTGAGGAGCCGATCATCAGTAAATGATAGCGCTGTGTGGATGTGCCGCTCTTCAGGCGGCGCATGGTCTCCAGCAGGATCGACAGGTTTTTTTCCTGCGAGCCACGCCCGGCAAAAACCAGCAGGCGTGTGTCATCATCAAGCCCCAGCTCGACCCTGACCTGCTCATCGCGAAGTTCAGGACGAAAGGTGGTGAGATCTACGCCCAGCGGCTGAACGCGAACCTCCTTAATACCCAGCCCTTCGAGTCGCTCTGCCATCACACGGCTCGGAGCGAGGACGCGATCATAGTGATCATAAAGCCGCGAGATGTAGCCATTGATCAACGAACGTGACCAGCCCCCTAGCCGATTGCTGATCATGGTGGGTAGGTCGGAGTGGTAAAAGGCTATCAGCGGGATATCGAGCTCACGGGCGCTTGCGATGGCCGCCCAGCCGACGGTATACGGGTCGCCGGCTTCGATCAGGTCCGGACGCACCTCATTAAGCGCTCGCCGCCAGGGACGCCTTGTCAATGGGAAGCGATAGCCATTGCTGAAAGGCAGTGGGGTTGCGGGCACATCAACACGGTGATCTTGGGCTATATACACATGGCGCTCGCCAGGCACCAGCAGGGTATGGCGAGCATCGGCCAGGGCGTTCAAGCGATGACGCTTGGCATCAAGATAGGTACGTACGCCGCCACTGGAGGGCGCATAAAACATGGTCATGTCGGCAATATGCACTACGCCGATACCTCCTCGAACCACTGATAGTTGAGCGGGCGACTTATGATTGCAAACGCAGGGGGCTGCAGGCGCCCCCTGTATAATGTGTCATTTTGTTGACCGCTGAAGCAAGCGGCAAGCGGCTATTGCCAGGTTGCCGAGGTCATAAGCCCGCCCATATGGGCGGGCAGACACTTTAGGCGGGGCGTGCCACCAGCGAACGGGTCTCTTCACGCGCTTCTACCAGCGCAACACGCAGGCTATCGCCCAGTTTATAGCGCTCTTCACCCTCGATCTGAATGCGTCCCTCTTTATCATCGATAGCCACTTTGTCGCGGTCGCTATGCATCAAGGGAGCTGGAACAAACGCGGTAGCGCCATTCTCAATCAGGCGTACGCGCATTCCGCCACGGTTAATCGCCATAATGTCAGCTTCAAACGTGTCCTGGTTCTGCGCCGCAGGCGTTAAGAAGCGCACGTAGAGCCAGTCTTTCACATCACGCTCGGCCATCCGGTTTAGGCGGCGGCGCTCGGTGAGCTGCTCGGTTAACGCCTGGCTTGCTTCTGCCGGGGCCTGTTCGCTTTTCAGTACGCGTTTGATCAAACGGTGATTGACCATATCGCCATACTTACGAATCGGCGATGTCCAGGTCGCGTAAGCAGCCAAGCCAAGGCCAAAGTGCGGGCCGGGCTGAGCAGACATGCTGGTAAAGCCCTGGAAACGACGCAGACGGGCATCCAGCCAAGCGTCATCGCGGCTCTCAAGCGCGCGCTTAAGCTCTTTGTAGTGATCAAGTTCCGTTAACGCTTCACGCTCAACGGTAATCTCCTGGCTTGCCAGGAACTCTTGCGCCGCCTCGGCTTTTTCAGGCTCAAAGGCACGATGCACGTTAAAGATACCGTGGCCGATGTGGCTTGCCAGGAAGTCCGCGCAGCAGGCGTTGGCCGCAATCATCGACTCTTCAATCATGCGGTTGGCGATGCGCCGGTCTTCGGTATTGATCGCCAGCACATTGCCTGCCGCATCCAGCTCAAAAACGTAATCGGGGCGATCTTTAAAGACCAGTGCGTGCTCGTTGCGCCAGGCGGTACGTGCTTCGGTGAGCTCCTGCAGCGCAGTAAGCTGCTCGGCGATGTTATCTTCGGGTGCCCAATCGCCTTGACCGTCAATCCAGTCAGAAACGCGGTCATACACGAGCCTGGCGTGCGATTTAACGTTCGCCGCGAAGAAGCGGTAGTCACCCAAGCTGCCGTCGGCATTGATAACCAACGTGCAAGCGAGTGTCGGACGCTCTTGGCCTTCCCGTAGCGAACACAGGTCATCGGCCAACTGTTCCGGCAGCATGGTCACGTTTTGGCCCGGTAGGTACACGGTGAAGGCGCGGGTACGTGCTTCCAGGTCAGCGGCATGCCCCTCTTCTACATAGGCAGTGGGGTCCGCAATCGCGACGCTTAGCTGCCAGCCGCCTTCCGCGTGTTTGCTTACGTGTAGCGCATCATCCATATCGCGGGTTTTTTCACCGTCGATAGTGAAGAAGGGCTGCTCGGTAAGGTCTTCGCGGGTCAGGCCTTCTTCGTGTAATGGCCATTCGGTGCCCGCATCGGGGCAGTCCTGTTCCAGCGCGTGACGGGCAAGTGTGACGCGCCATGGCACCGCAGGGTCGTCCGACTTGGCGACCAGCTCATCAATCTGGGCAAAAAAGCCGCGGTCATTCTCTTTAAGCGGATGGCGAACCAGGCGGGCAACCACCCAGTCACCATCGGCAATGCTGGCTTCATCCAGGCTGTTTTTGATACGTGACTTGATCACATTACGAATAGAAGAGTGATCAGGGACGACGGCCAAACGATCTTCGCGCTTTTGAACACGCGCCACAAAGCGGTCAAGACCGGCTTCAATCAGCTTTTCAGGCTCAACCGATTTCTTGTCACCGTTTTCGTGAATCACCGCTTCTACGCGGTCACCGTGAATCACCTGCTTCATCGCGGGAGGCGGCACGAAGTAGGATTCACCGTTATCGGTTTCGAGAAAGCCAAAGCCTTTCTCGGTGGCTTTAATCACCCCTTCAGCGCGCGGGGTGGTATCACGAATTTGTTGCTTGAGCTGAGCAAGCATAGAATTATTCTGAAGCATGAGATCAATCAGTTGGCGAGAGTAGCTTGCCACTATACGGATTCCCAGGGGCTGCGCCAATTATCCGCCGTGGAAGTTGATGTTAGTTAGATAGTATCTTAGATAGTATCAAGGTGTTACATAGCTTGAGGAGGATCGGTTAAGCTGATGTTTCATTAATGGAGAGCGCACGTTATGACACCACGGCTGATTGCTTCTGATCTTGATGGCACCCTGTTGGGGCGCGACCATCGCTTGCACGAAGATACCATTGAGGTCTTAAGAACGTTGGTAAACCAGGGGCATCACTTGGTGCTTGCATCAGGACGCCACTACGCCGATATGCGTGTCTTTAGAGATCAGCTCAATGTCCCCATCCATTTAATCAGCAGTAACGGTGCCTATACACACGACCCTAACGATCAATTGCTGGCGGCCTACCATGTCGGGTCCCCTCAGGCTGCCGCGTTGATTAAATTGCCGCGCCCGGACAATGTACGGTTAAGCCTTTACCTGGACGATGCCTGGTACATAGATGCTGAGTCGCCCAGCCATTTGGAAATGCATGCAGCCACGGGCTTTGTCTACCAAGTGGTGCCGCCGGAGAAGATGCCTACCGAGGGGATAGGTAAGGTGCTTTACGGCGGGCGCCCCGATGCGCTGTTAAAGGTCGAAACCGCCATCCGCGAAATTAATGATGGCTCGCTTCACGTGACTTATTCAACCAGCGATTCGTTAGAGATTATGGCGGGAGGCGTCAATAAGGGAGTGGCACTGTCGGCGCTGCTCAAGCGCCTCTCGGTTGCACCTGAAGATTGCCTCGCTTTTGGCGACAACCTCAACGACGTTGAGATGCTAAGCCTGGTGGGCGAGCCGCACTTCATGATTAACTCACACCCAGAAATGGCCGGCAGGCTAAACGCCGCGCGGCAGATAGGCCACCACGGCGATGCCGGTGTGGCCGAGCTGTTACGCGAGCGATTTGCACTCTGAAAGCGACATTAAAAAGAAGATTCGTTAGCGCCCGTTCCATCATTAGTCGAAGGGGACTTGAGATGCCTGGTCCCCTCGACCATCATCATGGCCCCAGAACGACAACAACATAGGGCCAAAGCCGCTGCAATGACGACACCCGCTGCTACCTTGATTGTGGTCGATGACGATCCGGAAATTCGTGAGCTGCTTGCTGATTATCTGGGTCGCCACGGTTATCGTGTTTTCACCGCCGATGGCGCCGAAGCGCTACATGCTCTGCGCTTGGAGTGTTCTCCCGACTTGCTGATTGTCGATTTAATGTTGCCCGGCGATGACGGGTTTACCATCTGCCGTGATGTGAGAAAACATAGCGATGTGCCGATTATTATGCTCACGGCCAGTGCTGATGAGACCGATCGAATTCTCGGCCTGGAGTTAGGTGCTGATGACTACCTGAGCAAGCCATTTAACCCCCGCGAGCTGTTAGCGCGCATTAAAGCAGTATTGCGGCGTACGCGCAGTGATGCGGCGCCTATTCCCACAGGGCAAGCGCGTTGGGTGGGGTTCGGTCAGTGGCAGCTGGATCGCATGACGCGAGAGCTGATTGACGAGAAGGGTGAGCGTACCTCGCTCTCAGGGGCCGATTTTCAACTACTTCAAGTGTTTCTGGAACACCCTGCCACGGTGCTCTCGCGGGATGATCTCTATGCGCTGACCCGGGGGAGAGACGCGCCGCCGTTTGATCGCTCCATTGATGTTCACGTTTGTCGGCTTCGCCAGCGGTTGGGCGAAGATGCTCAGCATTCACAACTGATCCGCACGGTGCGAGGGGCGGGCTATGTGTTAACCGCCCAGGTAGATGCATTAACGTGAAAGCGACAGGATGGAGAGGCATTAGACGTAGGCTGGCCCGCTGGCTGCCCGCCTCTCTGCGTGGGCGCTTTGTCATTATCATGATCGCAGGAGTGCTGGTGGCTCAAGGGGCCAGCTACGCGATCTGGACATCCCAGGTGCGCTCCAGCCATTTGGCCCAGCTGGATGAGCTATCTACTAATATGGCGTTTAGCATAGCCTCCACCATGAAGTTTTTCCGCTCACTGCCCGTGGATTATCGTCACATCGTGCTTGATCAGCTGCGTAATATGGGCGGCACGCGTTTTTTTGTGAGCGTTAACGAGCGCCGACTCATGGTCAACGATATTGGCTCAGGGCTGGAAAAAGAAGTCGTCGTGAACAACGTACGTTCGGTGCTCACTCGCGAGCTTAATATTGACGATGTCGTCGTCGAATTTTCGCGTCCGGAAAATCTGCGCGTACTCAATAACGAGGTGCTGCTTTATGACCTGCCGCCCCGTTGGGGGCAGCACAGCCTGATGATGGAGCCGCTATCGCCGCCCATTTTAGTCGTACAGTTAGAGCTTTCACCTGGCACCTGGCTTTACGTTGCCACGCTCCTGGGTGTGCCCGATATTTTTAGCGGCTATCGCTGGCTTTCTGAAGAGCGTTTGCTGGTAGGGCTTTTGGTACTGCTGAGCGTGTTGGCGCTTTCGTTACTGGGCATTACCAGCGTGACCCGGCCGCTGGCACGGCTTTCACGCGCGGCCAGGCAGTTGGGAGATGACCTTGATATTCCCCCCTTAAAGGAGAGCGGCCCCAAAGAGGTGGCGGCCACTGCCATTGCGTTTAATCGAATGCAGCGACGCATACGCGAGCAGATTGAGGAGCGCGAGCGGCTGTTCTCCGCTATTTCTCATGACCTAAAAACACCGATCACCCGTATGCGCCTGCGTGCCGAGATGCTGGATGACACGCTCCAGCGCGAGCGTTTTTGTGCCTCTCTGGACGAATTGGATAGTTTGGTAAAAGGCGCGCTGGCATCGGTAAAAGGGCTGGACCTGCATGAAGAACCAGTGCCTGTCTCCCTGGAGCAACTGCTTGAAGAACTGGCCGAGGCGCTTAGCTTGCAAGGGGGGGAGGTCAAGATTGAGCGCCAGAGTGCCGTCAACATCGAGCCGATTGTTGCCAAGCCTCTAGCGCTAAAGCGTTGCCTGGCCAATTTGCTTGAGAACGCGATTTTTTACGGTAAGCAGGCGGATATCTATCTGTTTGATGAGGAGGAAAGCGTCACCTTACAGATACGCGATTACGGCCCGGGCATTCCTGAAAAGCAGCTAGAACGCGTGTTTTCGCCCTTTGTAAGGCTGGAACCCTCTCGCAGCCGCCATACCGGTGGTAGCGGCTTGGGGTTAGGCATTGCCAAGCATATCGTCCGGGCACACGGTGGCAATATTCAGCTTGCCAACCATGCCGAACAAGGCCTAATCGTGACCCTTACGCTACCGCGTCAGGAAACTATTACGGGTTTGTAATAAACCTCCAACACTATGCAGCACTCGGTAACTCACGTTGCTGCTTTTCCTGGAGTAACCTTCTAAAGGCCGACCGTCCGAGAGGACAATAACAATATCAGGAGCGACGCAATGCCGATGTTTAAGAAAACCACCCTCGCACTCGCCTTAGCCGGGGCTACACTTGCCGCGACAGCTCACGCCGATGACGTCGAAGTACTTCACTGGTGGACCTCCGGCGGTGAAGCCCGCGCTGCCAACGTGCTTAAAGAGCTGATGGAAGCGGAAGGTTATGGCTGGCAGGATTTTGCTGTCGCCGGGGGCGGTGGTGAAACGGCGATGACCGTGCTCAAGTCGCGTGCCATGTCTGGGAATCCTCCTTCAGCGGCTCAAATCAAGGGGCCTGAAATCCAGGAGTGGGGCGAGCTGGGTCTGTTAGGTAATCTTGATGATGTCGCAGACGCCGAAGGCTGGAATGAACTGCTGCCTGAGGTTGTCGCCAATATCATGCGCTATGACGGTCAGTATGTGGCGGTACCTGCTAACGTCCACCGGGTGAACTGGCTTTGGGCCAACCCTGAAGTACTGGACGCTGCTGGGGTTGAAATGCCAACGACCCTGGACGAGCTGTTTGTCGCGGGAGAGGCCATTCGCGAAGCGGGCTTTGTGCCGCTGGCGCACGGTGGCCAAGCCTGGCAAGACGCTACGGTATTTGAAAGCGTGTTATTAGGTGGTCAAGGCAGTGAGTTTTACCAAGCGGCGTTGGTGGATTTAGATCCGGAAGCGCTGGGCGGCGATCAAATGATCGAGTCGCTGGAAGACTTTAAGCGTCTGCGTGAGCTAATGGACGAAGGTATGCCTGGGCGTGACTGGAACATTGCCACTGCGATGGTGATTGAAGGCGTGGCAGGTATGCAGTTGATGGGCGACTGGGCCAAAGGTGAGTTTACCGCGGCGGGACTGACAGCCGGTGAAGAGTATCTGTGTGCAGCGGCACCCGGCACGGAAGACGCATTTACCTTCAACATTGATAGTCTGGCCATGTTCCGGGTAACGGATGACGGCGAGCGTGAGGCGCAACAGGCATTGGCACGTTTGGTGCTTGAACCTACTTTCCAGGAAGCCTTCAACCTGGCGAAAGGCTCAATTCCAGCGCGTCCTGACCTGGATATGAATGAATTCGACAGCTGTGCTCAGCAGTCGCTGGCCGACTTTCAGCGCACCGCTGAAGAGGGCGGTTTAGTGCCCAGTATGGCGCACGGCATGGCCGTTCGCGCGGATGTACAAGGGGCTATTTTTGACGTCGTAACTAACTACTTCAATAGTGCTGATATGACCGCCGAAGAAGCCGCTGAACGCATGGTGAGCGCAGCGCAAGCGGCCTCGTTCTAACGCGCTTTTCGCTTGGCTTGGTTTAGCCTGACTCAGGTAGGGCGCAGGCAATACCGCCAGGAATTGCTGTAGGGCGCCGCCGCAACGGCGGCGCTTGAGTTTACGGGTAAGCCACTTCTTTTATAAGAGTTACCTCCCCATGAAAAATACCTCTGCGCTGCGCCTAGCGCCTGGTGCCAAGCGGTCAACATCTTCTGGTGGTCTGCAGGCGTGGCTTCCGCGCCTGGTATTGGCGCCGTCGGTAGCGATTTCGCTGTTCTTTGTTTACGGCTTTATGCTGTGGACCTTCGTGCTCTCGTTGACCAGCTCGCGCATGCTGCCCAGCTACGATTTTGTGGGCTTTGGGCAATATGCCCGTTTAATGGCGAACGACCGCTGGTGGGTTGCCTCAACCAACCTGATGATTTTTGGCGTGCTGTTTGTGGCCATTTGTCTGGTAATCGGTGCGTTTCTGGCCATTTTGCTGGATCAAAAAATTCGCCAGGAAGGCGCGCTGCGCACCATTTATCTCTATCCCATGGCGCTTTCATTTATCGTCACTGGCGTAGTGTGGAAGTGGTTGCTTAACCCGCAGCTGGGTATTCAAGCGATGGTGCAGAGCTGGGGTTTTGAGTCCTTTCGCTTTGACTGGATTATTGACCCCGATATGGCTATCTACACGCTGGTCATTGCGGCCGTATGGCAGGCATCCGGGTTTGTCATGGCGCTGTTTCTGGCCGGGCTGCGCGGCATCGACGACAGCATTGTCAAAGCGGCTCAGTTAGATGGTGCAAGCCTGCCGCGCATTTACTGGCGTGTGGTAATGCCTTGCCTGCGCCCGGTGGTGTTTAGTGCCGTAATGATTTTGGCGCATATTGCGATCAAAAGTTTTGACCTGGTGATTGCCCTGACTGGCGGCGGGCCTGGGTACGCGACCGACTTACCGGCCACCTTTATGTATGCCCACGCGTTTAATCGCGCCCAGATTGGCTTGGGGTCTGCGAGTGCCATGCTCATGCTTGGCGGCGTGCTGGCGATTTTGATTCCTTATCTCTACTCCGAATTAAGGAGCCGTAAGCATGGATAATGTCATTCGTCGCCAAACCTTCGCGGCCCGGTTGGGTCGTGTTGTGCTGTACGGCGTACTGATTCTTGCTGCGCTGTTTTATATCCTGCCGCTTATCGTGATGTTGATGACCTCGGTGAAGCCGCTTAGTGAAATCAGCGCCGGAACACTTTTATCGTGGCCACAAAATCCGACCCTCGCGCCCTGGACAAAAGCCTGGGGAGAAGCCTGTACCGGCATGCGTTGCGATGGCGTCGGCGGTTATTTCTGGAACTCCTTTGCGATCGTTATACCCGCGGTATTGATCTCAACCACCATCGGCGCACTTAACGGCTACGCGCTCACCAAATGGCGCTTTAAGGGGTCCGAATTGGTGTTTGCGTTAATGCTGTTCGGCTGCTTCATTCCCTTTCAGGTGGTGTTGCTGCCCATGGCGCAAACCCTGGGTTGGCTGGGCATTTCCAGCTCACGTGCTGGCTTGATACTGGTGCATGTGGTGTTTGGGATTGCGTTTACCACGCTCTTCTTTCGTAACTTTTATGTGGGTATTCCCAACGAGCTTGTGTCGGCTGCGAAGTTGGACGGCGCCGGATTCTTCCGCATTTTCTGGCGAATCCTGCTGCCGGTTTCTGCACCGATCATCGTCGTCTCGGTGATTTGGCAGTTCACTCAAATCTGGAATGACTTTTTGTTTGGCGTGGCCTTTTCGGCCCACAACACTCAGCCCGTGACCGTGGCGCTTAATAATCTTGTCAACACTTCCACCGGCGTACGTGAATATAACGTCGATATGGCAGCGGCGATGATCGCAGCGCTACCCACCCTGGTGGTGTACGTACTGGCAGGCAAATACTTCGTGCGTGGGTTAACCGCCGGTTCCGTCAAAGGCTAGTTGTGAGAAGAGCCTGATAACAAAACAGGATGTTTTTTATGTCGACATTAGAAAT
The DNA here is from genome assembly GCF_052378165.1 of Halomonas sp. AOP30-A1-24. NCBI lineage: Bacteria > Pseudomonadati > Pseudomonadota > Gammaproteobacteria > Oceanospirillales > Halomonadaceae > Halomonas > Halomonas sp. AOP30-A1-24. The sequence continues at coordinate 59,636 of NZ_JBQSXL010000005.1, read as the reverse complement.
TCGCAACGTTCGTAAAGAGTTTGGCAGCGAGCGAGTGCTGAAAGACGTCAGTATTTCGATTAATTCCGGTGATTTTTTGATTCTGGTCGGGCCTTCTGGCTGCGGCAAGTCCACGCTAATGAACGCGATTGCCGGGCTTGAGCCGGTGACCAGCGGCCATATTTTGATTGATGGCGAAGACGTTACCTTTAACACGCCTGCCGAGCGCGATATCGCCATGGTGTTTCAGTCCTATGCGCTTTATCCCAGCATGACCGTGCGCCAGAACATTAGCTTCGGGTTAGAGATGCGTAAAGTGCCCAAAGCCGAACGCGAAGCCTCAGTAGAGCGCGTGGCAGACTTACTGCAAATCACCCACCTGCTGGAGCGCAAGCCTGCCCAGCTTTCCGGCGGGCAGCGCCAGCGGGTGGCGATGGGGCGGGCGCTGGCGCGGGAGCCCAAGGTCTATCTGTTCGATGAGCCGCTTTCCAACCTGGATGCCAAGCTGCGCGTTGATATGCGCACCGAAATCAAAAAGCTTCACCAGCGCCTAGGCACCACGATTGTCTACGTTACTCATGACCAGGTAGAAGCAATGACGCTGGCCGACTGCATTGCCGTCATGCGTGACGGCAATATCCTCCAGCTTGGCAGCCCTGATGAGGTGTATAACAACCCGGTCGATATGTTTGTGGCGGGCTTTATGGGGTCGCCCTCCATGAACTTTATTCGCGCGATGCTGGAAAAAGAGAGCGACCGCTACCAGCTGCGAATTGCAACGCCAGGTGAGACGGACTTACTGCTTCCCTGGCCTGAAAGCCGTATGACGCCCGATATGGACGAGCGTCTTAATCAACCGGTCATTCTTGGCCTGCGTCCGGAACACTTTAGCGAAGAGGATGTGCGTCTAACGGCGCAGGCCGAAGGCACGCTGCTCAACGCAAATATCAGCGTGGTAGAGCCGACCGGTGCGGATATCCTGCTGCGGTTGCCGCTGGGCGAGCAGGAAGTTACTGCCCGCGTTGGTCCTAAATGCCCGGTTGTCGCCGGAACGCGCCTGGCGCTGCGTATTGATATGGAACAAGCCATTCTGTTTGATGCGGTGAGCGAGCAGCGAATCGCTTAGCCAGTGGCTACTCCCTGGTCCGTGTGGCCTGGGCAGGCTCTTTATCCAGCCGTTTGATCTGGCGCCAGAGGTCCTGGCGCAGGTCGGCCATTCTGGGTTGCTCTTCGGGCATGAAGGCTACCGGACGGCAGAGGCGCTGGGCACGTAGCCCCAAACGGGCGCTAAGCAGCCCGGTGGCCAGGCCTTGGCTTGCGCGAGTGGAAATTCGCCCAGCCAGGTGCAGCGAGAGCATATCCATACTGGCATCGGCGGCGAGTTCGCTTACGCCTGCAAACGCCATGTTGCGCAACACGTTTCTAAACAGACGTAAGCGGCTGGCGTAACCAAGTTCCAGGCCGTAAAGCCGGCATAACCTGTCGACCATGGCGAGACTGCGCCAGGCTACCAGCGCCATATCCACCAGCGTAAGGGGGCTGATCGCCACCATAATGGCGGTTTCCCCAGACATACGGGTTATCAGGCGCTGCGCCTCACGATCGCGGGGTGCCAACAAGTGGTGGCGCAGCAGCGCCTGAACTTCCTCTCCGTTATGATGCGGCTCACAGGCGCGCTCAAACGCTTGCCAGTGGGGATCGTCCGCTGAAAGCTTTAATTGCTGGCGAAGCTCTTCGGCCATTTTCTTTGCCTGATGGGGCGAGCGTTGGGGCAGTTCAGCTAAATCGCTACGCAGTCGATCATGGCGTTTCAGACGCCTTAATCGGCCGAGTTCTCTGATCAGTGACATGCCCCCTAAGCCAATCAGGCTGATGCCAAACAGCTGCCACGCCAAATTCATCCACGCTGACTGGGAAAGCGCATCGGGAATGCCGGTGGCCAGTTCGATGATGCCCAGCGTGGCTCCACCTGCCAAGGCAAACATTAACCCCCAGCGGCGTTTGCGTGGGGCGCCCAGGCTGGTAGCGGGCAACGCCTGTTCCTCGGCCGCCGTTATAAGGGGCTGGTCATCGTCGGTTGCTTCAAAGCGCTGCTGCTGGCGTAGGCGGGTCTCCTGCTCGGTAACCGTGTCGGGCGTATCGTGCAGGCGAAAATTACGCCGTGGCTGTGGGTCGGTCATGCGAGTTTATCTCCAATCAGCCAATCAATGGCGGCGTCCATTCGGATATGTGTCAGTGCATCCGATGCCGATGGCATGGGTCGAAAGCTGGGGAAGTCAAAGCCCTGGTGCTGCCAGAAGTCGGCATTGGGCAGGCGGGTCGGGACATCGCCTGGGTAAACCAGCACGTCTTCTCCTTCAAGCGTCGTGCCGCGTAGCGCCGAGGAGCGTTTTCCATCTTGCAATACTTCGCGTGCCTCGGTGGCCCGAATAGCTGCAAGCGACAGCGCTTTTACCGGCACGTTGGCAAAGCGTAAATCCTTCAGCGGTTCGGCTAGCAACGCTTCCAGTAACTGTACAACATGGCTGTGCTGGTCAGGCGTTACGTGATCCGCTTTGGTGGCGGCGATGGCCAAACGGTCAATTTTGGGTGCGAACAGCCGCGATAGCAGGCTGCGTTTGCCGTAGTCGAAGCTTTGCATTAATTGATGCAGCGCACGGGAAAGGTCCTCAAACCGTTCTGGCCCGGCGTTCAGTGCACCCAGTACATCGACCAGTACAATCTGGCGATCAAAACGCCTGAAATGATCACGATAGAAGGGCTTCACCACCTGTTGCTGATAGTAGCGAAAACGGGCAGCAAGCGTGGCGTAAAGGCTGCTTTGGGGCAGGCTGTTGAGCATTTCCCTGGAAGCATCAAGATGGGGCAGGGGGAAAAACTGCAGCACCGGGGCGCCCGCCAGCTCACCGGGAAGCAAAAAACGCCCCGGTTGAAGGTCCGAAAAGCCCGCCGCCTTGGCACGACGAAGCCCTTGCGCATAGGCGTCAGCCAAGTGCGCCAGTTGAGCTTCGTCCGCTTCAGAGGCGGGGGCTAAAGATTTCACCGCGTTTAACCACTCGCTGAAGAGTGCGCGCCGCTGCTCGCCTTCCAACAAGGGCTGGGCCTGGCACCAGCTGTAAAAATCGTGCTGCAGCAGCGGTAAATCGAGCAGCCATTCGCCTGGGTAGTCAAACAGGTCCAGCGTTAAATGGGCGATATCCGGCGACAGCCAGCCGCTTTGCGCAGGCCGATAGCGCAACTGCAGGCGTAATTCGCTGATGCCCCGTGTCGGTTCGGGCCAGCGCGGCGGCGTATCGCGCAGCGCCGCCATGCCTGGGTCGTAGGGGAAACGGGGAACGCCAAGATCGGGTTGATTAAGCCGCTGTGCGCCCAGTAAGCGGCCATCTCGGGCGGCGGGCAATAAATCCAGCCTTGCCTCGACGCCCGCATGACGTAGCTGGTTCACCAACGAGGTTAAAAACGCCGTTTTGCCCGCTTGTGATAGCCCCGTTACCGCTAAGCGCAGCTGACGGTCTCGGCCTCGTTCCAGTAAGTTACTCAGTTCGCGGCTTAACGGCTGGCGCATCCTGGCGTTCCTTTTGTTAATCCTGAATTCAGAAGTCATGGGGCCGTGGCCGTAAGCGGCTCACGTAGTGAGCGAACATTAGTGGCTGGCGGCGTTGCAAACGTAATGGCTAATTTGGTTGCTAGCATAGTGAATAGCATAGCCAAGGGTTGATGAACCGTGCATTAACCGCGACTTAGCGTTGTCCCCAGCAGGTGCTGGGCGCCTGGTACCAGCCACACCGGGTCAAGGCGCGTGTTGGCGGCTTCAATGCACAAAAAATGGCGCGCGGCGTCAGCAGGTGTGTCGCCGGGAGGGTTCGCACCGGGGTGCCACACCACGGTTGAATCACTTGACTGCTTGGCAACGCGCAAGCGGCGCACGCCATCATCTAGAAGCACGGCTTCATTGCTGTGATAAATTCGGTCGATGCCGCCACGGATAGCCAGCGTGCCTTGGTGCTCGGACTCCGCAAAATCACGCAGTTTGTCCAGGTAACGGGCGCCCGCAAGACCTTCCACACGACACTGATGCACGTCATCAACGGCTAAATAGGTGTGCAGCGCACCGCTGGTTTTAACCGGCGTATCGCCGATATTTTCACTGATAAGCTCAACATTTAAGCGCTGCGCGTTGGCCTGAACCACCACGCGTGCGGTGAGTTGGTTGTGCAGAGGGTGCTCGGGAGAAAGGTGCACCTCAATTCCCTCTGCGTGCTCATCAACGGCGTCCAGCCGCCAACTGGCTTGGCGAGCCAAACCGTGGAATGGGCCGTCGCGTTCAGGACTTTCGTCGGCGTAGCGCTCGTCTGCAAACCAGGGCCAGCATAATGGGATGCCGCCGCGTATAACGTCGGGCATTGCGGGCGGTGTCGGTGTTACCCAAAGCCAGCCGGTATCATTGGCAGGTTTGAAGTGAAGCACTTGGGCGCCTTGTAGGCTGATGGCAAGCTCGCCCCAGGGCATATTGAAAAGAGCGACATTGCGTCCTTCCCACGTCGTTATTTGCTGGCCGTCTACGCTAGCCATAAGAGTTACGAGTGAATCAGGGGTCATGAGCGTTCCTTAAAAGGGTGTGTATCAAATCAGGCAGGATTGTCGCGCTGTGTGCTATGGTAGGACAAGCATAATGAGTAGGTAAAACGCCTAGGTTGGCAGGTAAGAGACATAGGTAAAACCCTGAAAAGTGGATATCAAGGAGGCACTATGGGCTTTATTGCGTGGTTAATTATTGGTGGTTTGGCTGGCTGGATCGCTGGCAATATCATGCGCGGCGGCGGTTTCGGCATCCTGGGCAATATCGGTGTGGGTATCGTTGGAGCCGTGTTAGGTGGCTTTTTGTTTAGTTTGCTAGGCTTGCAGGCGGGCGGCTTTATTGGCTCGCTAGTGACCGCTACGGTAGGGGCTGTCGTACTGCTGTGGGTTATTAGTAAAGTGCGAAGTGCGTAGCGTTAAATAAAAGACGCCGTGCTTAAGCGGCGCACTGGTTCGATATCATTTGCTGCCCGGCCTTGTGTCGGGCAGTGTCGTTTTGCACCAATCGGTCAGTTTAGCTATCGGTCTTGCCACCACTTTCCGTTACACTAAGGCGCTTTGCTCTAGCGCACTGCTGGTAGATTTTTTGTTTCGAGGTGTCTCTTGGTCGACGCGTTAAACGCTTGGTGGGCCCAACAGCTGGTGCTGTGTGATTGGGCATTTACCCCGCATCCGCTCTCGGTGGATACGCAAGCTGCTGAGCAGCGTTTGCTGCAACTGGGTATTACCAGCCGTAACGAGCTGGCCGAACAGCTTTTTCATGCGTTAGGCGCTTCGACAGGAGAAGCAGACCGCTTATTGGGCGCGCTTGAGTGGTCGGCGTTGGCCGGGGCAGCAGGGTGGTTAAATGCCGATCAGGCTCATGCCTGGGCGCACCATGTTATCCGCCGTATTACCGCTGACTACAGCGATTTACGTGGCTGGCTTTCAGAGCTGCGCCGGGTGCTGGGCGCCAAGGGCTGGGAAACCGGCGCGGATGATCGTTTTATTGACGCTTGCCAGGCACTCTCAGCACTGGAAAGCGAAGACGAAGGGATTACCTGGCTAAGGCTTGAACATACGCTGGCACAGTTGCCCGCGCCGGCGCCGTTATGGCCCCAGGCGGCAGAAGCGCAGGTGTGGCGTTTATGTGCGCTGTTTCGCCCCGTTATTAGCTACCCCGCAAACCGAGCCGATTGGCCGGAAGCCGACCAATGGCTTGAACGCATTTGGCAGATCAATGACCGCGAGCAGCTACTCGAAGTGGCGCTATGGCTGAGCGCTCAGGGAGAGCGCCAGCGCTGGGATATTGAAGCCCGTGAGCTGCTGGGGATGGATAACGCCCAACGGCTTGCTTGGCAGCAGGATGAAATAGAAGACTCGCCCTACGCGGGTGTCCTCAACGCGTTTGTAAGCCAAGGCGAGCCGCTTGAGTGGGCCGCGTGGGACTGGCTGCGGCTGGTGGAGATTGCCTGGGCCGGTGCTTGCTGTGGTTGGTTAAGCCAGGCAGAAGCAGATGATCTTGCATGCCACGCAGCGGACCTAATGAATCATCGCTACCACGACTGGCGCGCTATTCTAAAAGCCTATATGCGAGGTCAGAGCCTTTTTGAGGGTGTCGACCGACGCGATATGACGCCTAACCCTCATCACGCCTTACTGCTCAACGCCGCGCATAGCCCATGGGCCTGCCCGCCCTCTACGCTGTTGAATGAGACGAGTCGCCAAGCATCACAACAGCGTGTCAAAGCGTGGCGCAATACGTCCCATCACTGGCTGCTGGCGTTAGCGGGGGTACGTGAACCCGATGTCATGCTGCGCCAGCTAAACCCCGGTGCACCCATTGCCGAGCAGCGCCGAGCAGATGCCGCGCTTTACCTTCTAGAGTCGCTTGGCCTGCATGCGGATGAGGGCCCCGCTGTTCTCGCCCGTTACTGGTTGCCTGCCCAGGCACATCATCTTAATCAGTTAGCGGCCGATGCGGTGCACGGCGTGTTGCCGCCATCACACACGCTGTTTGGTCAGCCCGCGTCAGACGAGTTGAAGCAGCGTAATGCGGTGAAGGGTGTCAGCCGTCATGCGGCCACTATCCATATGGCGGAAAAGTTTGCCTTCTATTTGCACATGTCGCTGGATAGTGGTTTATTCGAGCGTGAGCCGCTGCTTGCTTATGCCCGTGAACTACGTAGCTGTTTGTGTCGTTTTTACCCTAACCCCAAGCGGTTGCTGGAAGCCTGGTTTGCCTGGGAAAGTTGCTTGCCGGAGCCTGAGCATACCTCGTTAATTAACGAGATTGCTTGGCACCTGGAAGATCCAGGGAGCCTCTTTTACTGGCTGGACTGGCGCCCCGATGCCTGGTGCGAGCCAGGCGGACGGCCAACGCTTACCCATTTTACGGCCATGTCACTGGTTGGGCCGCTTAATAGTGCCGTGTGGAGTGAGCCTCAGCCAGAAAGTGCGCGCGAGTGCGCGGACATTAAAGAGTGGGTGGAGAGTCACTATCACTTGAGCAGTGCTGCCGATATGCAAGAGTTTCTAACCTTTATGTTGGAGGCTGGCGACCGCCAGGAGTATCAGATCAACTATGCGCCCTATACGCTGAACCCGGAGCGTCTAGAGGCCGAAATCGCGATTCTGGAATCGGGTGACTGTGCCGAAGAAGATCGCCACCATCTGCTTCGCCTACGGCGTGTGCAGGGTAATGAAGATAGCTGTAATGATGTTGACATGGCCGCATGGGATATTGCTCAGCTTGTCGATTTGGCGATCGCTGCCCGGCAGTTGGGTTGGCTGGAAAGTCAGGCATTTGCCGAGGTGCTGGACCGTGCGTACCATTTGGCGGCTGATCACTATGCTGGCTGGCAAGAGTACGCCGCAGGAATGTATGCTGGATTCTCGTTTTTTATGGGTGAAACGCCCGAACGTGACAGCTTTTTAGCCGGGTTTCGTCAAGCCATGGTGGCTTGGGTGTGCGGTGCACCGATCCTTGCGGGCCCTTGGGCAAGCCTCGATTTTCCGGGTAATAAACCGCGCCATTTTGCGCCGCTGCATATCGACACCTTACCCGGTGATTCACGAACATTACATTGAGGCTCGCCAACCATGCATTGTCTAGCTTATAGTTTAACGCGTGTTAATTACCCTACCTTCACCATAATAGTACGAGGTTAATCGCATGGTTGCGTTGCCACACCCCGCTGTGACCGCTGTCCGTGTTGTAAGTGTTTGTGTTGTCATTGCTTTTCTGGCTGGCTGTGCAGGCTCTTCGCATCAATCTATCGAGCCGCCCGAGGACTATTTCTCGATGACGCTGCCAGGAATGGCGAAAGGCGTTAGTCCTCAGATGTCACCCGTCAGTAATTCGTTAGACCAGTTACGTAGTTTTCAGACACCGCCACCGACTCTGGTGCGTCAGGCACTACTGGAACAGCACCAGCGATGGTCGGGGACGCCTTACCGCATCGGCGGGACGTCAGAACGAGGAATCGACTGTTCGGCGCTGGTACGTAATGTTTATCGCGATACGTTTAATTTAGAACTACCCCGTTCCACTTCGGGCCAGATACATGAGGGACGCTCGATCGACCGCCAAGAGCTGCAGGCGGGCGATCTGGTTTTCTTCCGTCCGCCAGGGCGTTATAATCATGTGGGCATCTATGTCGGAGATGGCTACTTTTTACATGCCTCTACCTCACAAGGCGTCATCATTTCCAGTTTGGATAACAGCTACTGGCAGCGTTATTACTGGCAGTCGCGTCGGGCGCTGGAACCCACCAACCTTGCTTATTTAGGCAGTAACTTCACTCCGTGAAGGGGCAGGGCTGTTGGCGTTTCGCTTCCAGCCCCGCAAGTTGTCTACTCCTGGGAATGGCATGATTGAAGCCAAAACACGTGCTTGGTGGCGAGCAACAATGGCCCTGTGTTTAGGGTCATTTCTGGTATTTATTAATCTGTATGTTCCTCAACCGTTACTGCCCGAGCTTAAAACGGCCTACGAGGTGTCTACCTTAGGCGTCAGCCTGCTGATGTCGGTTGCTACGCTGTCGCTTGCCTTGTCCCTGTTGGTCTTTGGACCGCTTTCCGATGCGATAGGCCGTGAAGGCATTATGCGTATCACGCTACTGCTGGCGGGGGGCTGTTCGCTGGCGCTGGCATTTGCTCCGAACTTTGAAAGTCTGCTACTGCTTCGCTTGGTTCAGGGATTTGTATTAGGCGGCCTACCCGCCGTTGCTATTGCCTGGATGGGCGATGCCTTTGAAAAGTCTGCGCTGCTAAGCGCCGTAGGGCTCTATATTGGTGCCAATACGCTAGGCGGTATTAGCGGTCGGGTCGTAGGGGGGGCCGTCGCGGAGATAGGTGGGCCCTCCGCTTCCTTTATTGTGGTTGGGGCGATGACGCTGGTTGGCTGCGCAGTATTTTGGCGCTTATTGCCTAATAGCCATGCGTTTGAGCCCAAGCGTTTTCAGCTTCGCCGCGCGCTGGTAGACCTGGCCGGGCATTTGCGCAACCCGGTGCTGCTTGCAGCCTACTGCCTGGGCGGCATCAATTTTCTTATTTTTATCAATCAATATAGCTACATCACCTTTCGCTTGGCCGCTACACCTTATGCGCTGGCAGCGAGCGGGCTGGGGCTGATTTTCCTGACCTATTTGGGTGGCACTTTTGCATCGGCTATTTCTGGCCGACTGGCCGAGCGCACGTCTCCGGCTACTTGCATGATGGCAGGCGTGGCGATTCTGATGACAGGTACCGCCGTCACTCTGCATGATTCGCTGGTGCTAATTATTGTCGGTCTAACGATTAATGCGTTTGGTTTTTTCTTAACGCACTCACTGGCGTCCAGCTGGGTGGGGCGTTATGCCCAAGGCGCGCGTGGCAGTGCGTCAGCCCTTTACCTGGTGTTTTATTACGTGGGCGCAAGTCTCGGTGGCTTCTGGCTGGAGCCTTTTTGGCAGGGAGCTGGCTGGCTTGGTGTGACCTGGGCTTCGTGGATTCTGTTAACGGTTACGTTAACCATCACGCTAGGAATGTGCTGTTTCGAGCGCCGTTGCTGCCTTTAATGAAGGCATAAAAAAGGCAGCCCGCAGGCTGCCTTTTTAGCAAACGTGGGCACTTAGTGCTCAACGCCACCTTCACCGTGCACATGGCCGTGCTCGGTTTCTTCCTGGCTTGCTTCACGTACGGTTGCAATCTCAACGTCAAAGTTAAGTTGCTGGCCTGCCAGCGGGTGATTGCCGTCAACGATGACGGTATCGCCTTCGATGTTCTTAACGGTCACCATTAGCGGGCCACCTTGAGTCTGGGCTTGGAACTGCATGCCCGGCTCAATGTTTTCAACGCCCTGAAAAGCATCACGCGGTACTTCTTGTACCAGCTGCTCTTGGACTTCGCCGTAGCCCTCTTCGGGGGATACTTTAACGTTCAGCTTGTCGCCCGCTGCGCGGCCTTCCAGCTCTTTCTCCAGGCCCGGGATGATGTTGCCAGCGCCATGAAGATACGTGAGCGGCTCACGGCCTTCGGAACTGTCGAGCACCTCACCTTCATCGTTGGTCAGGGTATAGTGGAACGCGACAACCGAGTTTTGCGCAATTTGCATTGGATAACCTTTCGGTGAGTGCATGTCCCAATATGGTAACGCGTGAGGCGTGGCTTGTCAGGGGGTAAACCGGGTTTTTACGCCTGATCGTTAATAGTGGTGTTGCGCCTTGCAGTCACCGGGGATACTCTAAGCCAACAACTTTTCCCTTTTTAAGATCACATTCACTGGAGCTTGCATGACAATCTTCTTTATTTGGCTTATTGCATTTGTCCTGATTGCCTACTTTGCCAATCAGAAGTGGAGCAATGGCCTCAGCCAAGGCCTGGACCGGCTTTTGCCTGGCGTGATGAAAAGCCACGGCGATAATCGCTACTTGTGGGTAACGACGCTGGCTGTATTAGGCGCAACAACGCTGGTTCGTCCGGTGGATATTTTGCTTGTGACTATTTTGCTGGCGTTGGTTGGTTGGGTCATTGTGAAACTGGCCGGTTGGGCGAGCAATATGTCACACTAATTAAGCTATCAAGCGGCGAATGTCATTGCCGCTATGAACATAAAAATGCCCGGCTAAAGATAGCCGGGCATTTTTTTGCGTTAAAACGAATAGCTCACTTAACGTGGTAAATGTTCATCTTACCTGGCGACAAGCCTGAGACCTATCAACCCGAGCCTATCGGCGAAGCGCTATTAATACGGAGCGACGCTTACGTTTGAGCCACTACCGATCAGGCGAACACGCTGGCCTGCCTGGTAGGCGTGATCCGCTCCTTGTACCACCACCACGTCGCTGCCATCATCAAGGCGGATTTCCATTTCCAGTGCGCTGATGCGGTTGGCGCGGTCTTCAGCAGCGGTGCCCGCAATCGTGCCACCCAGAGCGCCGGCAACAGTTGCCAACTGACGACCTGAACCGCCACCCACTTGGCTACCCAACAGACCACCAATAATGGCGCCACCGCCACTACCCAGCAAGCCTCCCGCACGGCTATCTGCCTGAATTTGTACGGGCCTTACCGCTACGATGGTTCCATAAGTAACGCTTTGGCTGGTTTTAGCTTGGTTGCCGCGATACACATCACCTGAATAGGGGGCAGTGTTGGCACACCCGGCCAAGGTCAGGATGCTTAACGCAGCAACAGGTAGTAAACGTTTCATTAAAACCTCCAAGGTATGCAGCTTAAAAAAGTATAATCAGGTGCTTCAAGGGTAGTGCAATGTTTATAAAAAGTAACTGAATTGACTAATTAAGACCAGAGAATATCAAAAGGCCGTAAATCCCAGTGTAGACAGAGAATAAGAAAACAGTGTGCATATCTAACAATAAAAAAAGGAGGCTAAAAAGCCTCCTGAGATAAAGATACTTCGTCGTGGAGTGCGGGTACGGCTACATTAGCCAAACTGGTTCATTGTATTATCTTTGCCGCCCGCTTTAAGCGCTGCGTCGCCGTGGAAGAACTCCTTATGGTCATCGCCAATATTAGAGCCTGCCATATCTTGATGTTTTACCGTGGCAATTCCTTGGCGAATCTCTTCTCGCTGAACACCTTGTACGTAGGCCAGCATACCCTCTTTACCAAAGTAGCCCTTGGCCAGGTTGTCGGTTGAAAGCGCCGCAGTGTGGTAGGTGGGCAGCGTAATAAGATGGTGAAAAATACCCGCTTCACGGGATGAGTCACGCTGGAAATTGCGCGTCCATTCATCCGCCAACTGGCCAAGCTCGGTAGTGTCGTACTCGACACTCATTAGCTTGTCACGCTGATAGGCGGACACATCCTTACCCTCGGCTTGCCAGGCATCGAACACCTGCTGGCGGAAATTGAGCGTCCAGTTGAAAGAGGGCGAGTTGTTGTAAACCAATTTGGCATCGGGCACCACTTCGCGGATACGGTTGACCATGCTGGCAATTTGCCCAACGTGGGGCTTTTCCGTTTCAATCCACAGCAAGTCGGCGCCATTTTGCAGGCTGGTAATACAGTCAAGAATGACGCGGTCTTCACCCGATCCAGCTTTAAACTGATAAAGGCCTGATGCCAAACGCTTGGGTTTGACCAGCTTGCCGTGTTGCTTGATAACCACATCGCCATTATTGATATCGGCAGCATTCTCGATAACGTCACCATCCAGAAAGCTGTTGTACTGATCGCCGAGGTCGCCTGGTTCATGGGTCACGGCAATCTTCTGGGTCAGCCCAGCGCCCAGCGAGTCCGTACGAGCAACGATAACGCCATCTTCCACGCCGAGCTCAAGAAACGCGTACCGGACTGCGTTAATTTTGGCTAGAAAATCCTCGTGCGGAACCGTGACCTTGCCATCTTGGTGGCCGCACTGTTTCTCGTCGGACACCTGGTTTTCGAGCTGAATGCAGCATGCGCCGGCTTGAATAAACTTCTTCGCTAGCAGATAGGTGGCTTCCGCATTACCAAAACCGGCATCAATGTCGGCAATAATAGGCACGATATGAGTATCATAATTGTCGATTTTGCTAATGACTTCCTGCTCTTTGGCGCTGTCACCGCTGGATTTTGCGTCATCCAGCGCGCGGAAAAGATGATTAAGCTCCCAGGCATCGGCCTGCTTCAAGAAGGTGTAAAGCTCCTCAATCAGGTTGGCGACCGAGGTTTTCTCATGCATGGACTGGTCGGGCAGGGGGCCAAATTCGGAACGTAGGGCAGCGACCATCCAACCCGAAAGATAGAGGTAGCGGCGCTTGGTGGTGCCGAAATGCTTTTTGATGGAGATCATCTTCTGCTGACCAATAAAACCGTGCCAGCAGCCTAGCGACTGCGTGTACTGTGCCGTATCGGCATCGTAGGCAGCCATGTCATTGCGCATTATCTTGGCGGTATAGCGCGCAATATCGAGCCCTGTATGGAAACGGTTTTGAGCACGCATCCGCGCTGCATGTTCAGGCTTAATCGCCTCCCACTTGCCGCTTTGGGCCTCACGTAATTGAGCGATGGCTTTAATATCGTTGAGTAGTCCAGACATGAGCAATTCCTCCAGGGTTAAACAGCACTTCGCAAGGTTGTGTTTGTGCTGCGCTTGCGAAAACGTTATCAGCGTCTACCGGCTGTAAGGCATGGCTTCTGTCTAGGCAGAGATACCTGGTAGCGCTGCAGTGCAATAACTATTGACGACAAGGAGGGATTCAACAATTGACACTTGGAGGCAGACGGGGTTGTAACTTGACGACAGAGGGTTAACAAAATGGCGTGTTTGTGTAGTCGTTTTTCGTCAGGCGCGTCACCGGCCCATAAAAAACGCCATCCGAAGATGGCGTTTGGTGCTCAATATTGAGAGACGTTGGGTAGGTGCTGGATCTACTCTTCGTCCTCTTCTTCATCCATAAAGCCCATGCTGCCAGTGTTAACCAACTGGGTAAGTAACGCCGCCGCACCATCAAGCTCAAGAACGTCTTCATAGAAGGGAGCCGATTCTGATAGGCGCTTGGCAAGTGCTTCAGAGCAGGAATGACCATCGCCATCGACAAACAGCGTGGTGCCGCGCGAATCGCTACGCCAGGCAAAGCGTGAACCGGGCATTGCAAAAAGCGGTTCACCCGCTTGCAGATGCGCGACCAGCGCTGCTTCATCCAACGGCGACTCCAGTGGAGCGACCTGATCCATGTACTTGGGTTGCGTCATCACGCGGCCAAACCACTGTGCCATTTGCTCAGGATTGTCCAGCGTTGACAGCATAAACTGGCGCATGCGCTCGATAGCCGCATCATCCAGCTCGCCGGCCTGGCTTGCGGGTGCCATGCCCGCATCGCTGTAGCGCTTTGACGCGGGCAACTGCTCGCCCAGGTAATCCGCGTAAGAGGTAATGGACTCATCGGCAGAGGGTGCGCGAAAGCCTACCGAAATCGTCATGCAGTCATCGGTCTGGCTGACGCCGTGATGTGCCCAACCCGGCGGAAGATACAGCATATCGCCTGGTGCCAATGTCCAGTCTGAGTCTGGTTCAACCTCAAAGGTTTCCAGGATACGCAGGTCAATGCCCTGAATAATCGGGGCGTCATCGGACTGCTTACCCCCCAGCTGCCAACGGCGGTGACCGCTGGCTTGTAGTAAAAAGACATCGTACTGGTCGATATGCGGGCCGACGTTGCCACCTGGCGGTGCATAGCTGATCATAATATCGTCTAACCGCCAGCGTGGCAGAAAGTCGAATTCATCCATCAGCGCAGCAACCGCCGGTACATAGTGGTCAACCGCCTGCACTAACAGGCTCCAGTGGCCTTCAGGCAGGCGCTCAAACGTAGCTTCATCAAGCGGGCCATGAGAAACCTGCCAGGCCCTGTCGGGGCCTTTTTCTTCTACCAGGCGCGCTTCTACACCCGGTTCACAAGCAAGGCCCGCCAGTTCATCAGGATCAATCGGGCTTAGAAAGTCAGGTATAGCGCCACGAATCAGCAGCGGTTTCTGTTGCCAGTAGTGGGCCAGGAAGTCCTCGGGCGTTAAATCGCCCAGCAGGGTAAGTGGCTTATCGTGTTGGCTCATGGCGGTATCCTAATTGAGTGGCCGCAGCGCTTATGACAAGCTGCCCAGGCGTTGAGTAAGTGCTTCAGCTTGCGCTTGTGCATTACCAATATAGCTTGCCGGGGAGAGCTCTTTAAGCGCTGCTTTAACGTCGTCTGGCAGCTCAAGGGTATCAATGAAGGCGGCAAAGCCTGCCTGATCAATACGCTTGCCACGTGTCAGCTCTTTAAGTTTTTCGTAGGGTTTTTCAATACCGTAGCGGCGCATAACGGTTTGAATTGGCTCGGCCAGCACTTCCCAGCTGTTATCCAGGTCGGCGGCCAAGCGCTCAGGGTTGGCTTCCAGTTTGCTGATGCCTTTTAAGCTGGCGTGATAGCCAATCAGGCCATATGCCAAACCTACACCTAAATTGCGCAGCACGGTGGAGTCGGTCAAGTCGCGTTGCCAGCGGGAAATGGGCAGTTTTTGCGCCAGGTGAGCAAGCACGGCGTTCGCCAGGCCGAGATTGCCTTCCGAGTTTTCAAAGTCGATAGGGTTAACCTTGTGCGGCATCGTAGACGAGCCGATTTCGCCTTCAACCGTGCGCTGTTTGAAGTAACCCAGCGAAATATAGCCCCAAACGTCACGATCAAAGTCGATCAAAATGGTGTTGAAACGGCATACCGCATCGAACAGCTCGGCAATGTAGTCGTGCGGCTCAATTTGCGTCGTGTAGGGGTTGAAACTTAGTCCCAGCCCTTCGACGAAGGTGCGCGCATTGGCTTCCCAGTCGATGTCGGGGTAGGTGGTCAAGTGAGCATTATAGTTGCCAACGGCGCCGTTGATTTTTCCCAAAATTTCAACGCGTTCGATCTGCTTGAGCTGGCGCTTTAAGCGGTAGGCCACGTTAGCCATTTCTTTGCCAAGCGTGGTGGGGCTTGCCGTTTGGCCGTGGGTACGCGAGAGCATCGGCTGAGCAGCGTGGGTAATCGCGAGCTTAGCCACTTCATCGGCTACTTCGTGCATGGTAGGCAACAGTGCTTTAAGGCCATCGGCCAGCATTACACCGTAAGACAGGTTGTTGATGTCTTCCGAGGTGCACGCAAAGTGAATGAACTCGGTCACTGCGTTCAATTCGGCGTTGCCAGCAATTTTCTCTTTCAGGAAGTACTCGACGGCTTTCACATCATGATTGGTCGTCCGCTCAATCTCTTTGATACGTTCGGCATCAGCAATCGAAAACTCACCCACTAATTGCTCAAGAAAGGCGGTCGCCTCGGCGGAGAGAGGCGGCACTTCAACGATTTGATGGTGCTCCGCCATGCGCTGCAACCAGCGTACTTCCACAATTACGCGGGCGCGTATCAGGCCAAATTCACTGAAGTGTTCGCGCAGCGCGGACGCTTTGGCGCTGTAGCGACCGTCAACAGGAGAGAGAGCAGTCAAAGCGGAGAGTTGCATGGCATCGTTTCCAAGTAGTTCAAGAACAGGTGAGTCGGGAAAAAGTAAAGAGGCGCAATATCCGCCATTTAAAAGCGTTAACCGAGGCTATCCAGCGCACGGCGCAGAGCTTTGCGCTGAAAAATCAACTTCCAGCGGCGTCCACCCTGCTGATGCCATAAGAGCCCAAATCGAATGCCTGACAATAAGCAGGCACGCACGCGTTCCGGCATCATACGGCTTTGCAGTAATGAGGGGGCACCCTGCACTACAATGCGCGTTTTAAACGTGGAAACCGTCTCCTTGTAAGCTTCGCCGAGGCTTGAGATGACGTTTTCATGGGTAGCGCTAAAGTGTTCGGCCTGACCCTGAATACGGGTAAGGTGCTGGCCCAGAGAATCCATCATGTCGTTGTTGGTGCGCAGCATATTCATGACCAGTAAAATCGTAAAACCGTAGCGCAGCACTACCGGGTTGGCCTGCTTACGGCCTACCAGCGCCTCAAGCGTTTCAAGGCCACGGCGCAGGTTGTTGGGGTGGCCGCCATAGATCGCTTCAAAGCTTTCCGGGTTGGTATCCACGGTCGCTTCAATCAGCGTGTCCCAGGAGCGGGTATCCACTTGGCCGGTGCGCGCTAGCTCATCCACCAGGCTGGCTGCTTGAAACACACCGGCCAGGGCAAGTGCCTGGCGTATAGCGGGTGAGTCAGGCGCCCGGTGAATGGGAGTGGGGGTGCTCATGCGGCAGTCTCCGTGGCATTCCATGTCGCGCGAATGACGCCGCCGCCCAAGCAGATATCGCCATCGTAAAGTACCAACGATTGGCCGGGCGTCACCGCCCACTGCGGGTCATCGAACGTCACTTCAACGCCGCCATCGGGCAACGTGCGCATTTCGCAGGGGCAGTCGCTCTGCCGGTAGCGGGTTTTGGCGGTAAACCGGCCTGACGCTGCGGGTGGTTCGCCTGCGACCCAGTCCATGGCCTCGGTGGCCAACGTATCCGAAAAAAGTAGCGGATGATGCTTGCCTTGTACCACGACCAGTACGTTGCGCTCTAAATCTTTTATCGCTACGTACCATGGGTCTTCGGAGTAGTTGGCCAGCCCGCCAATCCCCAGCCCTTGGCGCTGCCCCAGGGTGTAGTACATCAGCCCCATGTGGTCGCCAATTACATCGCCTTCAGGTGTCTCAATCTTGCCGGGTTGCGCGGGTAGATACTGCTGTAAAAAGTCACGGAAGCGCCGTTCGCCGATAAAGCAGATGCCCGTGGAGTCTTTCTTTTTGGCGGTGATCAGGTCGTGTTCTTCGGCAAGCGCACGAACGGCGGGTTTTTCCAGCTCACCCACCGGGAACAGCGTGCGGGCGATAGCCGCTTCGGGCACCGCGTGCAGGAAGTAACTCTGATCCTTGTTGCCGTCCAGCCCTTTAAGCAGGCGCGGGCGAACACCACTGGTGCCTTGGCGAACCTGTCCTTCACGCACATAGTGGCCGGTGGCGATCTTCTCGGCGCCCAGCATTTCGGCGTACTCAAGAAACACCTTGAACTTGATTTCCCGGTTGCACAGGATGTCGGGGTTGGGTGTACGCCCGGCCTTGTACTCTTCCAGGAAGTGCTCAAACACGTTATCCCAGTACTCGGCGGCAAAGTTGGCCGTATGCAGCTTGATGCCCAGCTTGGCACATACTGCTTCGGCGTCGGCAAGGTCTTCCTTTGCCGTGCAGTATTCAGTGCCGTCGTCTTCGTCCCAGTTCTTCATGAACAGGCCTTCCACCTCGTAACCCTGCTGCTGCAGGATAAGAGCGGAGACAGACGAATCGACGCCACCCGACATGCCGACAATTACTTTGCCTGCGGCGGGCGCCTCGGTAGTGGGCGAGCCATTGGTGGATGTCATTGGCATCCTCGGTTGAAGTGGTATGCAATTGGGCGGTGATTATACACGATGGGGGGTTGGTGCTTCGAGTGCTTCACTCTTGAATGACGCTTAATGGATAGCAGCGTTCGCAGATAGCGTCCTCAATGCGTTTGAGTACCAAGGGGCTTCTTAAGCGGTTTGCGTCTTTTAAGGCGCGAATTTCGTCAAGCGTTAGCCAGTGGGTCGCCACAATGTCACGGTCCAGTGGGGTGTCTTGCTGCTTAAGCGGCTCGGCAAGAAACCCGTGGCTGTGAAAGGTTTGCCCACTCTTTGCGTGAAAAACATACAGACCTAAATAGCCCGTAAGCGTCACCTGCCAGGCCGTCTCTTCTTGCACTTCCCGTACGATTGCCGCCATAGGGCCTTCGCCCAACTCAATATGCCCCGCCGGTTGGTTAAAAACGGTAGTTGGGCCGCCCTTGGCTTCTTCAACCAGTAAAAAGCGGTCGTGATGTTGAATAACACAGGCGGCCGTACTGTGAATGGCACTGCTTCGAGTAGCGCTCATGAGGGCTTTCGCTGGCGCGAGGCAGACGATTTGCCCGAGCGCTGGGGGCTTGGCGCCTTTCTTGGGGCATGCAGGGTTTCCTTGCGCCATTCACCAGGCTGTAAATCACCCAACTGCCAGGCGCCTATCGAGGCACGAATCAAGCGTAGTGTGGGAAACCCGACATGGGCGGTCATCCGGCGTACCTGGCGGTTACGGCCCTCGCTAATGGTCAGTTCCAACCAGCTAGTGGAGGGGTGGCGCTTGGGGTCGATGGCCGGTTCGCGGGGGGCAAGTGCCGGTGGCGCTATTAGTCGAGCTTTGGCAGGGCGGGTAGGGCCGTCCTTCAAGGTAATCCCGGCCCGCAACGCATTAAGCGCGGTGTCGTCGACCTGGCCTTCAAGCTGTACCCAATAGGTTTTGGGTTGCTTGTGGCGAGGGTGCGCAATTCGGTGGATGAGCGCGCCGTCATCACTAAGTAACAGGAGACCTTCAGAGTCATAATCAAGTCGTCCAGCCGCATAAACACCGGGCACCTTAATAACATCGGCAAGGGTAGCTCGCCCTTCGTTATCGGTAAATTGGGAGAGCATGCGGTAGGGTTTGTGGAGTAAATATAGGCTGCTCATAACGTCTCTTACATCTTGCGCCGGATTTGTCGACAATCTCTCATGCGGTTAAAGTGCAGCGCTGGTATACTCCTGCGTGACCGCTGGAGTCGTCGTCAACACCACCGAAGTGATATCAAGGCAGCCAGATTGAGCTGCTTAGCGCGCTTCGCGGCACGGTCTATCGTCGAATGAGCCGCGTAGCTTAGTATTTTATAACTAAAGCGACAGAGAAAAGAGGTTAACGCAAAAATGTCCCAAACGCCGAAGATCATTTATACGCTCACCGACGAAGCCCCTGCGCTCGCGACATATTCCCTGTTACCGATTATCGATGCTTTTACAGACCCGGCCGGGATTGAAGTCGAGACACGCGACATTTCATTGGCAGCACGTGTGCTGGCCCAGTTCCCTGACCTGCTTAACGACGAGCAGCGCGTTAGTGATGACCTGGCAGAGCTTGGCAAGTTAGCGACTACGCCTGAAGCCAATATTATTAAGCTGCCCAATATCAGCGCCTCTGGCCCGCAGCTGAAAGCCACGATCAAAGAGCTTCAAGGCCAAGGCTACCCGCTGCCGGAGTACCCGGAAGAGCCTAAAAACGACGCAGAAAAAGCTATCAAGGCGGCTTACGATAAGGCCAAGGGGAGTGCGGTAAACCCGGTGCTGCGTGAAGGTAACTCTGACCGCCGTGCGCCGAAGTCGGTCAAGAACTACGCGCGCAAGTACCCGCATCGCATGGGCGAGTGGAGCAGCGACTCTCAGTCTCACGTGGCTCACATGAGCGAAGGCGACTTCTACGGCAGCGAGCAATCCGCCGTTATGGAAAAAGCCGGCAAGCTCAAGATTGAACTGCAGCAAAAAGATGGCTCCACAACTGTCCTAAAAGAAGGCCTGGCCGTTCTTGAAGGCGAAGTGATTGATGCAGCCTGCATGAGCAGCCGCCGCCTGCGCAGCTTTATCGACAGCGAAATCAGCGATGCCAAGGCGCGCAACGTACTGTTCTCGCTCCACCTGAAAGCCACCATGATGAAGGTTTCCGACCCGATCATGTTCGGCATCGTGGTTGAAGAGTTCTACAAAGCCGCACTTGAAAAGCACGCCGATGCGCTGAAGTCAGCTGGATTTAACCCTAATAGCGGTATTGGCGATCTCTACAGTGCCATTGAGTCGCTTCCCAGCGACCAGCAAGACGCTATCAAAGGTGATATCGAAGCGCTTTACCAAGAGCGCCCGCCGATGGCGATGGTGAACTCTCACAAGGGCATTACCAACCTTCACGTGCCTTCTGATGTGATCATCGATGCCTCCATGCCGGCGATGATTCGTGACTCCGGTAAAATGTGGGGTGCCGATGACCAATTGCACGACACCAAAGCGGTTATTCCCGATCGTTGCTACGCGACTATCTACCAAGCGGTGATCGAAGATTGCAAAAAGCACGGTGCGTTTGACCCGACCACCATGGGTAGCGTGCCTAACGTGGGCCTGATGGCGCAAAAAGCCGAAGAGTACGGCTCCCACGATAAAACCTTCCAGATCGCTGCCGATGGCACCGTGGTGGTGACGGACGAAAACGGCAACACGCTGTTTAGCCATGACGTTGAAGCAGGCGACATCTGGCGTATGTGCCAGACCAAAGATGCGCCGATTCAGGACTGGGTGAAGCTTGCTGTTACGCGTGCGCGCGAAAGCGGCGTTCCGGCTATTTTCTGGCTGGATGCTAACCGCGCTCATGATGCGCAGCTGATCAAGAAGGTAGAAGCGTACCTTAACGATCACGATACCAACGGCCTGGATATCCGTATCCTGGCGCCGGTTGATGCCATGGCGGTATCGCTTGAGCGTATCCGCAAAGGCGAAGACACCATTTCTGTCACCGGCAACGTGCTGCGCGACTACCTGACCGACCTGTTCCCGATCATGGAGCTGGGCACCAGCGCGAAGATGCTGTCTATCGTTCCGCTGATGAATGGCGGTGGTCTGTTTGAAACTGGCGCGGGCGGTAGTGCTCCCAAGCACGTTCAGCAGTTCCTGGAAGAGAACCACCTGCGTTGGGACTCGCTGGGCGAATTCCTCGCGCTGGCGGCATCGCTTGAGCACCTGGGCAGCACCTTCGGCAACGCACGTGCCACTGTGCTGGCGAAGACGCTTGATGAAGCCAACGGCAAGTTCCTGGATAGCAACAAGTCGCCTTCACGTAAGGTTGGTGAGCTTGATAACCGTGGTAGCCACTTCTACCTGGCACTTTATTGGGCAGAGGCGTTGGCCGCTCAGAATGACGATGCTGAGCTGAAAGCGCTGTTTGCTCAGTTGGCCGAGAAGCTGGAAGCCAATGAGCAAACCATCGTTGCAGAACTTAACGATGTTCAAGGAAAAGCCGTTGATATTCAGGGCTATTTCCGTCCGAACGGTGAGCTGGCAAGCCAGGCCATGCGCCCGAGCAAAACGCTGAACGAAGCGTTAGCCGTGGTGGCAAAAGGTTAAGGCCAAAATGCCCTCGTTAATGGGGGCGTGAAAGCGAAACCCTCGTTCCAATACAGAACGGGGGTTTTTGACTTTTGAAGTATGATATTTTTGATGCCACGTGAACCCTTGTAGAACTTAAGCGTCATAGTCTTTGACGGGTTACCCTTGCGGCTGCAAAGGTGGAGTCGTCCCGACTAGGTCGTTTTATGCGTCTTGAGAGAACCAACAGTGCGATCTATGTCTATTCCAATGTTTGATATGACAATGTTCGGTATGACGACGGTTGATGTAACCGCAATGTCATATGCGATGGCCGGCATGACGCGGCCTGAAATGCCTGATGATGGGGATGTAGCGACTCAGTCTGCTGAGCCCGCTTTAGCACAACCGCCTCTATACAAAGTCGTGCTGCATAACGACGACTACACGCCCATGGATTTTGTTATTGAAGTGCTGCAAGAATTTTTCAGTATGGATAGCGAAAAAGCGGTGCAAACAATGCTGGCGGTGCATACTCAAGGAAAAGCGACCTGTGGTGTTTTTACACGAGACATTGCCGAGACCAAATGCCATCAGGTTAATGAGTATGCACGTGAATGCGAACACCCGTTAATGAGTGATATTGAAGCCGCAAATTGAAAGGGTTGATAAAAATTTGTCGGTGAGGCTTGCAACCCTGCCATTTGTACCCGATGTTGAAAGTGCCGGTCGACTAAATTGATCCGACGCAAGTCCTAGGTGGCGAAATGCCCTAGGTAGTAGCGAAAAGGGGACTGCCATGCTGAGCAAAGAACTTGAACTGACCCTGAACACGGCTTTTACCGTGGCCCGTTCAAAGCGCCACGAGTTCATGACCGTTGAGCACCTACTGTTAGCGTTGCTGGACAATGCCTCAGCAGTTGATGTCTTAAAAGCGTGTGGGGCAAACCTCGACAAGCTGCGGTCCGATCTGCAGGATTTTATTAATTCAACCACACCGCTTATTCCCGAAGGCCATGGGGACCGTGAAACGCAGCCAACGCTTGGTTTTCAGCGTGTGCTACAGCGGGCGGTTTTCCATGTTCAGTCGTCAGGCAAAAGCGAAGTTACCGGCGCCAATGTATTGGTGGCCATTTTTTCTGAGCAGGAAAGCCAGGCGGTCTATTTCCTCAAGCAGCAAAGCGTTGCCCGTGTCGATGCGGTTAACTACATCGCCCACGGTATTTCCAAAGTAGCAGGCCATGGCGAGGCGCCGTCATCATCGCAAGAGGGTGAGGAGGTCGAAGAGGGTGCAAGTGAAGGTGGTGCGCATCCGTTGACCGGATATGCCACTAACCTGAACGAGCAGGCCCGCTTGGGCAAAATTGACCCGTTGATTGGCCGTGACCACGAACTTGAACGCGTTGTGCAGATTCTGGCGCGTCGGCGTAAAAACAACCCGCTGCTAGTCGGCGAGGCTGGCGTAGGCAAGACCGCTGTGGCTGAAGGCCTTGCCAAGCGTATCGTTGAAGAAGACGTTCCGGACGTTATTGCAGACGCCGTAGTTTATTCGCTGGATATGGGCGCGCTGCTTGCCGGAACCAAATACCGCGGCGATTTTGAAAAACGTCTAAAAAGCCTGCTGAGCGAGCTACGCAAGCAGCCCAATGCCGTACTGTTTATCGATGAGATTCATACGATTATCGGTGCGGGTGCTGCCTCTGGTGGCGTAATGGATGCCTCTAACCTGCTGAAACCGCTGCTCTCCTCAGGCGAGCTGCGCTGTATTGGCTCCACGACGTTCCAGGAATTTCGCGGTATTTTTGAAAAAGATCGTGCATTGGCGCGTCGCTTCCAGAAGGTCGACGTACTCGCGCCCTCGGTTGACGATACGATCAAGATTCTTAAAGGATTGCGCTCTCGCTTTGAAGAGCACCACGAGCTTAAGTACACAGATGGTGCGCTGGAAAGCGCAGCACGTTTGGCCGATCGTTACATCAATGATCGTCATTTGCCGGATAAGGCCATTGACGTCATTGACGAGGCGGGCGCTCACCAGCGGCTATTACCCCCTGAGGTGCGCAAAAACACCATTGATGTAGAGCAGGTGGAAGCCATTGTGGCCTCTATCGCGCGCATTCCGCCGAAGAGCGTTTCAAGCTCGGACCGCAAGCTGCTTGAGAAGCTCGACCGCGACCTGAAAATGCTGGTGTTCGGGCAGGACGAAGCCATTGATACGCTCTCTGCCGCTATCAAGCTTTCGCGCGCAGGGCTTAAATCGCCCGATAAGCCGGTAGGTAGCTTCCTGTTTGCTGGGCCGACGGGGGTAGGTAAAACCGAAGTGGCCAAGCAGCTTGCCCATATCATGGGTATCGAGCTTGTGCGCTTTGATATGTCGGAATACATGGAGCGTCACACCGTCTCGCGCTTGATCGGTGCGCCTCCCGGCTATGTCGGGTATGACCAGGGCGGGCTGTTAACCGAAGCAGTGACCAAGCAGCCGCACTGCGTCCTGTTGTTGGATGAGATTGAGAAAGCGCACCCGGAAGTCTTTAACCTGCTGCTGCAGGTAATGGACCATGGCCGCCTGACCGATAACAACGGACGTGAAGCTGACTTCCGCCATGTTATTGTCATCATGACCTCTAACGCAGGTGCCGAGCAGGCCTCGCGTCGCTCTATCGGTTTCCAAAGCCAGGATCACTCAACTGACGCGATGGAAGTTATCCGCCGTACGTTCTCGCCGGAGTTCCGTAACCGCTTGGACGGTATCATTCAGTTCCATGCGTTACCGACGTCTGTTGTGCGTAACGTGGTCGACAAGTTCTTGATTGAACTGCAGGCGCAGCTGGACGAGAAACGTGTACAGCTTGAGGTTGATGATGCGGCCCGGGACTGGTTAGCCGAGAAAGGCTACGATCCGGATATGGGGGCTCGCCCCATGGCGCGCTTGATTCAAGAGAAGCTGAAAAAGCCGCTTGCTGAAATGATTCTGTTTGGCGAGTTGGCCGATAATGGCGGTATTGTGCATGTCAGTCTGGAGGAGGGGGAGCTGCATCTCTCCACCGAGACTGAGATGGCGGATGCGCCCTGAAAAGGGCGCTAAGATCGCCTTAGTGCGTAGCGCCTAATCATACCGTAATGCACAGCGCCCTGTCTTCGACGGGGCGTTGTCGTATACAGGTAACGGCGCCGTACTGCGTGCTGGCTGAAAAGGCGTTATAAAGGCTTAGCGCGAGCGGTAGACAATGCGGCCTTTGGAAAGATCGTACGGCGTTAGTTCCACTTTCACTTTATCGCCCGTCAGAATGCGGATATAGTTTTTACGCATTTTGCCGGAGATATGAGCGGTTACAACGTGACCGTTCTCAAGCTCAACACGGAACATGGTGTTGGGAAGGGTATCAACGATAACACCTTCCATTTCAATATGATCTTCGCGTGCCATATAGGCAGATCCTCACTTATTTAACGTAGTTAGCAAACCAAAACCGTTTCAGGTTTTAAGGGCCAGAAGGCTGACACTTAAGAAACAGCGCTATATTGTGCCGTAAGCCCGTCGTCAAGGCAAAAAAGCTGGCTTAATTTGCTGGCTTTAGCGAATTAAGGGCCGCCAATAACGCCCATCCAGTACTTCAATGGGAGAAAAATCCTGCTTGTAGCGCATTTTACGACACTCTTCGATCCAGTACCCTAAATACAGGTGGGATAGGCCTTTTTCACGCGTCAGCGCAATGAGCTGAAGGATAGCAAGGGTGCCTAAAGAGCGCCTGTCTAGGGCATCGCCAACGCCAAAAAACGTGTAAATGGCCGAAAGGCCATGCTCTAGCTGGTCAAATGCCGATACGGCCACCAGCTCCGAGCCTGCATACATCTCCAGCAAGTAGGCATACGGCTCCTCCAGGGTTAAAAACGTGCGGTACTGTTCACGATTGGGTGGGTACATGTCACCATCGGCATGGCGATGGCGAATATAGTGTGCATAGAGTTCATAGTGTCGCGCCTCATAGCGTGCAGGGACGACGCGGGTGGTGATATCTGCGTTCCGGCGCCACACCTTGCGCTGGGAGCGGTTGGGCGCAAAGGGCTCCACAGGAATACGCACGGACTGGCAGGCATTACAGTTTTCACAGTGGGGCCGGTAGAGATGCCGACCGCTGCGCCGAAACCCGAGTAGCGCCAGCGAGTCATATACGCCCCGAACGGGAGACTCTTGCGGGTCAAGAAAAAGCGTTGTCGCTTCTTTGTCGGGTAAATAGCTGCAGGCATGAGGCACGGTAAGGAAGAAGCGCAGATCCCGCACCGGCCGACGCGGAGTATTACTACTCAAAGCTTGCCTCCTTGATAAATTAACCCAACCCAGCCAGCATCACGGGGTGTTATAGCGCGATACCGCTTCTAGCCAGGGGGATGCAGGCACTGACAATGCCTCATGTGATGACACATTAAACGCCGCTTCGGGCAACCACTGTTCAAGATAGTTGATGAACGTCTCTCGGGCGACTGTTGTCGCACCCATGCTTGCAAGGTGCGGTGTGTGCATTTGGCAATCAATCAACTTGCCGCCATGTGCCTGCATAGCGCCCGCCAAGTGAGCAAGGGCCACTTTTGAGGCATCGGCGATGTTCGAAAACATCGATTCGCCGAAAAATACCGGTCCCATCGCTAAACCATAAAGGCCGCCTACCAATTGGTCGGCGTGATGGACCTCGATACTGTGTGCAATCCCTAGACGGTGAAGCGCTACGTAGGCATTGTACATATCAACGGTGATCCAGGTGCCTGCGTCTTCATCGCGTGGCGCAGCACAGGCATTAATGACGTGTTCAAACTGTTGATTAACGGTGATGTTAAAGCCCCCATTGCGCAGTCGTTTTGCTAAGCTACGCCGCAGCTTGAACTGCTCAGGGCGTAGTACCATACGCGGATCGGGACTCCACCATAAAATGGGGTCGTCATCGCTGTACCATGGGAAAATACCGCGCCGGTACGCTTCCACCAGCCAGCGCGGAGAAAGCTCGCCACCTGCTGCCAGCAGCCCATTGGGCGAGTCCATGGCAATGCGGGTAGGCGGAAAGGTTGGGAATGGCGAAGAAAGCCAAGGTAGCATTACTTGCTCCTGTTACTGAGCACTTGATGAGAAGCTCTGTGACGGCGCAAGGATGCTCGGTATGATGCAAACTCGCAAGTGGATTAAAGACACCATTGAGGTGTAAAGGGAGAATCGCTTGAAAGTGAATAAGGCGGTAGACAAGCGAACGCAGCGTAATTCGCGTCAAGCACCATCTTCGGCCTCTTCTGCGCGGGTTAAAGCCGCGAAAGATAAAGCTCGCCGGTTCGGTCTGCGCTTGCAAGGCTCGGTGCGTGAAGGCGTAGTAGTGGTACTGCTGGCGCTGTGCGTTTTTTTATTATTAGCACTGTTTAGTTATCATCCGGAAGATCCTGGTTGGTCTTACCAGGGGCCTGAAACGGACGTTCGCAACTGGATGGGACCGGTCGGCGCTTGGCTTGCGGATGTCCTGTATTCGCTGTTGGGGGCTAGTGCTTTGTGGTGGCCGGGTATGTTTGGCTTTACCGCATGGTGGCTAATGCGCTCGCGCCAGGTGCGCTTTGAGTTCGACCCCGTGGCGGTTGCCGTGCATGCTGGCGGCCTGGTGCTGTTGATGTTTGGCACGACCATGCTGGGAGCGCTGCACTTTTATCACCCTAGCAGCATTTTACCCTATGCCTCCGGCGGTATTTTGGGGGAAGGGTTGGTCAACACCCTCAAACCACTGGTCGGCAGTGGTGGTGTGGGACTAATCGCTGCGGCCTTGATACTGATTGGCTTCCCGCTGTTTAGCGGTACGTCCTGGCTGCGGGTGGCGGATGAAGTAGGTCGCCGCTTATGCCGTGTTGGTGGCTGGTTGAGTGCCCGCCGTGAAAAAAGTCGTGAGAAACGCCGCGAGCGGGCTGCGCTGCGCGCCTCTTTAAAGCCTGCGCCAAAAGCGGAAGAGCCTCCACGAGCACCTAAAGCCAAAACCAGCCGCGATACACATCGTGAACGTCGCGAGCCCGAGTTCTCGGCACCGTCTGCCGCGCAAGAAACGCCTGCGGAGACCACAAACGATACGTCGATTCCTTGGGCAGCGAGCGCTTTTTCAGCGGCAACGACGGCTGCCGAGACACAGACCAAGCCTGCGGTGGTAACGGCCACTGAGCCTGACGCTGTGCCGCAGCCAGAAGCAGCACCAGAACCCGCGCAAGCGCCAACGCCTGAGGCAGTGCGCCCTGCAGCAGCGCAGAGTGATGAGCCAGTATCGATCAACGCTGATCGCACTTCTGGGCTCAATTCAGAGCCACCCAAAGCGCGTCAACCTGAGGTCATCCCAGAGCCCACGCCTGACAGCGACGCTGCGCCAGCGGTTGAATCATCAACGTCTGAAGAGCCGATGTCGTTACGCGCTTCTCGTGAAGACGATGCTGCGGTGCCCGCTGTCTCGCACTTCTTCCGTCAAGAAGAGGACGCCGAGGAAGCGCAAGACGATGAGCAGGGCAGCGAGCGAGATGATGAGTGGGATAGTGAACAGGGCTTGAAAACAGAGGGCTTGAGAACGGAGGAGTGGCAGCACGATGGCTGGGATGAGCAAGAGCAGGCGGTTCAGGAAGACACGCCTCTGCGCCCTGAGCCCAGGCTAAGCGCGTTTGATCAGCCTGAGGTGGTGCCTCAAAGTGAGCCTTCACTTACCGCTACGCCTTCATATACTGAGCCCCGCCGTGAGCGGGTGCCTGAAGTCGTTCCTGAGCCGGTATGGGAAGAGGATGAAGATGAGCCCTTGCTTAGTCCTACGTCTTTGCCCACCAACACTGCACGCCATGAGCCGACCTTCTCTGCGGATAGCGTGGTCAATGAAGCCGACAGTGGGCCGACGCTCTGGACGGTTGAGCACCTGCAAAATCAGCGGCCTGCGTTTGAGACGTTGCCAGAACCGGAAGGCGATGTGCCCAGCCTTCAACTGCTAACGCCCGCTGAGCCGCATCAGCCGAACTACACAGACGAACAGCTGGCCGATATGGCAGAGCTGCTGGAAGTGCGTCTGCGCGAATATGGTGTAAAAGCAGAAGTGGTCGATACATGGCCTGGCCCCGTCATCACGCGATTTGAAATCAGGCCTGCGGCAGGGGTGAAAGCGTCCAAAATCAGCAATCTTTCCAAAGACCTGGCCCGCTCGCTAATGGTAAAAAGCGTGCGCGTGGTTGAGGTGATTCCTGGGCGGCCTACCGTTGGGATCGAAATTCCCAACCCGCATCGGGCAATGATTCGTCTGCGTGAAGTCATCGACTCCGAGCGCTACCAGCAGGAAACCTCACCGCTAACCATGGCGCTTGGCCAGGATATCGGTGGTGGGCCTGTGATTGCCAACCTCGGCAAGATGCCCCACCTGTTGGTGGCGGGCACCACCGGTTCGGGTAAATCAGTAGGCGTTAACGCAATGCTGATCTCGATGCTGCTGAAAGCCACGCCAGATGAGCTTAAGCTCATCATGGTGGATCCTAAGATGCTGGAGCTTTCGGTCTACGACGGTATTCCGCATCTGCTGGCGCCGGTCGTGACCGATATGAAAGAGGCCGCCAATAGCCTGCGCTGGTGTGTCGCTGAAATGGAGCGCCGCTATAAGCTGATGGCGGCCATGGGCGTGCGTAATATTGCCGGCTTTAACGGCCGATTGGACGAAGCTGAGCGCGCAGGTGCTCAGGTAGCCGACCCGCTTTGGGAGCCGCAACCCTGGGAAATGCACCAAACGCCCCCAGTGCTTGAGAAGCTGCCCTATATCGTGGTGGTCATCGACGAATTTGCCGACATGTTTATGATCGTCGGCAAAAAGGTGGAAGAGCTGATTGCCCGCCTGGCGCAAAAAGCGCGGGCAGCCGGTATTCACCTTATCCTGGCCACCCAGCGCCCCTCGGTGGACGTGGTAACGGGCTTGATCAAGGCGAATATTCCTTCGCGCATGGCATTTCAGGTCTCTTCACGGATCGATTCTCGTACGATTTTGGACCAGGGCGGCGCTGAAAGCCTGTTGGGTCATGGCGACATGCTGTATTTGCCTGCGGGCTCCGGTCCGCCTAATCGAGTGCATGGCGCGTTTGTTGATGATGACGAAGTGCACCGTGTGGTTGAGGATTGGAAGCGCCGCGGTACCCCTGAGTACATTGAGGAAATTTTGTCGGGCGGCGTCTCGGCTGATGCGCTAACGGGGCTTGAGGCAGAAGGCAGTGACGGCGACGATGCTGAACAGGACGCACTGTATGATGAAGCGGTTCAGTTTGTGACCGAAAGCAAAAAAGCCTCGATTTCTGCGGTACAGCGGCGCTTCAAGATTGGTTACAACCGAGCCGCGCGCCTGGTCGATGCCATGGAGGCGGCACAGATCGTTTCTGCCATGGGCAGCAACGGCGCCCGCGAAGTATTAGCACCACCGCCGGTGGGGCATTAATGCCGCAATTAGTAATTCTGCATTTAGTAATCGTGCAAGAAGCGTGAAAATCGCGCCGCGGATGAAACCCCGTGGCGCGTTTCGCGTCTGAAGCATCACATGGACGTTGTTGAAAGTCCTCAGCATTGGTTTATCAGTACTGGTTCATCTGTACTACTTTTATCAGCTTCAATCCGGCAGCGTAGGTCTATTCAACTCGACAACGTATGCCCAGGGAGAACACTATGCGCGACACGCAAACTCTGCTTTCTTCACCCTTGTCATTGGCCGCGGCCGCTCTTGGATTGACGTTTGCTACCCCCGCTGCATGGGCCAATGATGCCGCTGAGCGTTTAACCGAGCGCTTGGAGCCCCTGGAAAGCTATCAGGCGACCTTTGAACAGCAGATTCTTGATGGTAGTGGCCAGCGTTTGCAAAGTGCGCGTGGCGAAATGTGGCTCTCACGCCCAGGCATGTTGCGTTGGGAAGTCGAAGCGCCTTATACGCAGGTCGTCGTGTCCGATGGCAACGATGTGTATCTCTACGATCCGGACCTTGAACAGGTAACGGTTCAGCCGATGGATGACCGCGTAACACACACACCTGCGCTTCTGCTCTCTGGCAGTATCAATGACCTGACGGCAAGTTATGATGTGGTGTATGAGCAGGAGAGCGGTGAAGATGTGTTCACGCTGATCCCAAGCTCGGCAGACACGCTGTTTGAAGAGTTGAGCATGGTGTTTGACAATGACACGCTCACTGAGCTTTGGATGATGGACAGCACTGGTCAAAAAACGCTTATTCGGTTTAGCGATATCACTCAGAACGGGTCTATTGACCGTGGCCTGTTTAACTTCGAAATTCCAGAAGGCACCGACGTTATTCGTGAAGAGCTCTAAAACGTCGGCGGTTTACCCGTGAATGATCAGGCGCCTTAAGGCGCCTGATCTGCTTCCTGGTCACGATTTTCCCGCCAGGCCATTATCTCGCCGAAGCGCTTCTCCTGGCCGAACTGGCTAGGTTCAAAAAAGCGTGCTTTGGGCAAATCCTCTGGCCAACAGTCGTGAGCGCTACCCGCGGGATAGCCATCAGGCTCGTTATGCGCGTAGCGGTAGCCTTCGCCATGGCCTAGCTGCTCCATAAGCCTGGTGGGCGCATTGCGTAAATAAGTGGGTACCTCTATTTGAGGCTGCTGACGCGCGTACTGTTTTGCAGCGTTCCAGGCGCGGTCAATTCGGTTGCTTTTGGGCGCCACGGCCAAATGGATGGCTGCATGGGCAATGGCACGCTGGCCTTCGTAGTCTCCCAAGCGAAGGTAGGCGTCCCAAGCCGCTATCACCAACGGAAGCGCACGTGGGTCGGCATTACCAACATCTTCTGACGCAATGGCGCTAAGCCTGCGAACCACATCCAAAGGATCACCGCCGCCCTGAATAAAGCGCGCCATATAAAGTAACGCTGCGTCAGGGCGTGAAGAGCGTATGGATTTATGAATCGCTGAGAGCAGGTCGTAATAAGCGTCGCCCTGCTTATCAAATGCGCTTGCCTGATGGCCAATAACATCTGCCAATACCGACATGTGAAGCACCTCTTGGCCATTCTCTGGCTGGGTAAAGTCACAAGCGGTTTCTAAAAGTCCCAACGCGCGCCGGGCATCGCCCGCACTTGCGTGCGCCAGGGCAGCAAGCACATCGTCCTCCACGACAATCGCACGTTTGCCAAGACCGCGCTGCTCGTCAGTCAGCGCTTGGCGCATGACGGCTATCAGCTCCTCTTGCGAGAGTGCCTTCAAAACGTAAACTCGAGCGCGAGATAGCAGGGCAGAGTTGACCTCGAAGGAGGGGTTCTCCGTGGTGGCGCCAATCAGGGTTAGCAGCCCCGACTCTACATGAGGCAGCAAGGCATCCTGCTGGCTCTTGTTTAAGCGATGGATCTCATCCAGAAACAGAATCACCGGTGAGGTATGCTGCTGGGCGCGCTCAACTACGGCGCGTATCTCTTTAACGCCTGCCATCACCGCGCTTAAATGCTCCAGATGTGCGCTGGATGCGCGCGCGAGCAGCTCGGCCAGGGTTGTTTTGCCAACGCCTGGCGGCCCCCACAAAATCATTGAGCGTACCAGGCCTGCTTCGGCCATGCGACGAAGCGGCTTGTCGTGACCCACCAACGCTTGTTGGCCGACGTAGTCATCAAGCGTCTGCGGGCGCATCCGATACGCCAACGGCGCGTCATCGCTGGGTGTTGCACGCTGAGAGTCGAAAAGATCCATGTAAACTTCCGTTGTAAATCGAGATGTTGAGTAATGAGGTAATCATAAGAGCGTATGGCAAATGGCGTATTGCCCGACTACCTTTTGCATAGCTTCCATAAAAACTGATACAAACGATATGCTTGTCAGGGTGGCGCCTTAAGCGCATGGTGACATCTAACCATAATACGTAGCGGTACCTACATGACGATAGCGCTTAGCCATCGCCCATAGGCGTAGTGTAGTAATACCCGCTTATGATTGCGTGCCCAACGCCACTTCAGAGTTAAGGCGGCAGGCATGACACCACACAGGAGACGGCACGATGTTAAACCAACTGCGTCTAGATCATGCCAACATGGCACGAATGCTTCATGTCTTGCAGCTTAAACAAAAGACCCTGGCTCAGGGTGAGCGGCCCAATTTTCAGCTGATGCGTGAAGTCGTGGATTACATTTTGTCTTACATGGAAGGTTTCGCGGCCCCGTTAGAGCGTATATGCGTTGATCGTTTGGAAACCCAAGCGCCCGAGCATCTGGAATTAATGGAGAAAATGACCAGCGATTATCTTGAGCTCAAGCCACGCCTTCAATTGCTGTCCGACAACATCGATACGATCCTGATGGACAACATCTTGCCGATGGATCGTTTTGCCGAGGACTTAAAAGCTTACCTTGAGGCGCATAGGGCGTATCTACGCCAAGAGCGAGAAGGTCTTTTCCCTCTTATTGATCAATACTTTAGTGAGGAAGATATGCAAGAGCTGCTGCACGCGCTACCAGAAGGCGCTGAGCAGGAGCTTGAGCGCCTGCAACAGGATTACCCAGAGCTTTACGCTGAACTACGCGGCGCGGACATACCCGCGATCTAATCAGCAGAGCGTTCCTTTGGCTGCCAGCGGGGCGTGTTAAACTAGCGCCCCGTGAATGAGCGGCTGATGGAGAAGCAGGTGTGCTTATCAAAGCAAACGGCAAAGGGGCAGTAATGGCTGGCCCCGTGCTGATTTTTGACTCCGGCGTGGGTGGGCTTTCGGTCGCCCGCTCACTGCGTCAGTATTATCCTGATACGGCGATGTGCTACGCCTGCGATAACGCGTGGATGCCTTATGGGCTGCGTGATGACATAACGCTTTCAGCGCGTATCGTGTCGGTTTGCCAGGCCGCCGTTCAGGCCTGCCAGCCAAGCGTGCTGGTCGTTGCCTGCAATACGGCCAGCACACTCGCGCTGGATGGTTTGCGCAACGCCCTGACGATCCCTGTGGTTGGCACGGTCCCCGCTATTAAACCCGCCGCCGCCATTAGCCAAACACGCCATATTGGCCTGCTGGCTACTCGCGCTACTGTGGGTAGGCCCTACACGCAAAAGTTGATTGAAAACTTTGCCAGCGATTGCCTCATCACCCGGGTAGCCGCCGATGCGCTGGTGCTGGAAGCCGAGGCGCTACTTGGCGGCGGCCAACCTGACCGCCAACGGCTTCAGCAAGCCCTGGCGCCGCTTTGGCAAACGTCGAGCACTCAGCCACCAGTGGATACCGTTGTGCTGGGCTGTACGCATTTCCCCCTGTTAAAACCCTGGCTTGAAGCACTCGCCCCCACACCCGTGAATTGGATTGACTCCGGTGATGCGATCGCTCGGCGCGTCGGCCAGATCGCGCCGCCGTTAAAAAAAGGGCAAGATGGCCGATTTTTTACCACGGCTTCTGCCGATGCGCTAAGCCTAGGCTTTGCGCCGTTTGGATTTTCTGTTCCTGGCCGGTTGGCGTTAAGCGCTTAGGGCGCGTATTTTCAGCCTAAGCCGACACGACTGTTATTAGCATTGATATTAATACCGTTTATGAAAAAAGAGGCGCCGACTTGGCTATCCCCGTGATACAACCCGAACGTTATGACGAGCAGCTTGCCGAGAAGCGTGCTTACCTGGAAAGCACTTTTGCGGTGTTTAATCCGCCCGCACTTGAGGTCTTTGCCTCACCGCCCAGTCACTATCGCCAGCGCTGTGAGTTTCGTATCTGGCATGAAGGCGATGATCTTTACTACGCCATGTTTGAGGTCGACCCAGCCGATCCTAAAAACAAGCAGGTCGTGCGGCTTGATCAGTTTGACGTTGCAAGCGAGTCCATCAATGCGCTAATGCCGCGTCTGCGCGAGGCTTTTCTGGCCAGTGACGAACTGCGTCGGCGCCTATTCCAGGTGGAGTTTCTTACTACGCTGTCAGGCGAGGCGCTGGTCACGCTGATTTACCACCGCCCGCTAGGTGACGCTTGGGAGCAAGAAGCACGCGCCCTAGAAGCCGAGCTTGGCATTATGATCATTGGCCGCTCACGCAAGCAGCGCCTGGTGCTTACCCGTGACCACGTGTGGGAGCGTTTAACGGTTGATGGGCGCTCGCTTGACTATCAGCAGGTCGAAAACAGCTTTACCCAGCCCAATGCACATATCTGCCAAACGATGCTGAGCTGGGCGCGAGAAGTGACGGCCGGACGTCAGGATGAAGACCTCGTCGAGCTTTACTGTGGCAACGGCAATTTCACCATCGCCCTGGCCGATAATTTTCGGCGCGTACTGGCCACTGAAATTTCGCGCACGTCGGTCGCCAGCGCTAACGTCAACCTTGAAGCCAACAAGATCACCAATGCTCATGTAGCCCGTATGTCAGCCGAAGAGTTTGCGCTGGCGCTTAAAGGCGAAAAAGGCGGGCGGCGCGTGGCTGAAATGGCATTGGACGAATATCGCTTCTCCACGGTGCTGGTTGACCCGCCCCGCGCTGGGCTGGACGCGCAGAGCTGCCAGCAAATCAGTGAATACGACCAGATCGTCTATATTTCATGTAACCCAGCAACACTTGCCGAAAACCTGGCGCTGCTCACTAAAACGCACCAGATAGAACGCTTTGCACTATTTGACCAGTTTCCATTCACCGACCATTGTGAATGTGGCGTATGGCTCACGCGGCGCGAGGATGGTCAATAGGGCGCATAATGCGAAAGAGGTATATACCATGAAGAACATGCCAGATGGATAGAGTGATGATCCAGGGTGGCGTAAGCTAGTCGTTATATTGGCCTAAAGGCCTATCGTTCCACGTTTTTTCCGGCAGTCGAGGTGATGGATGCAATACGTTGCGAGTGAAGAGAGTCGGCAAGACCTTTTGAAGCAGCTATTTGAGCGCTTGGAAGCGCGGCTGGAACCGGAGCGAGCAACGGCGATAGAGGCGTTTGCACGACGTTTTTACGCGAGCGTGCCGTTAGAGGATCTTGTTGATCGCCGCCTGGACGATCTTTACGGCGCCACATTATCCATTTGGCAGTTTTTACAGCACCACGATGCGAAGCGCCCTAAAGTGCGCGTTTTCAACCCTGACTTTGAAGAGCATGGTTGGCAGTCGACGCATACCTTTGTGGCGGTACTGCATGAAGACATGCCTTTTTTGGTCGACTCGATACGCATTGAACTGAATCGCCAAGGGCTTACCGTCCATGCGATCCAAAATTCCGTATTTGCTGTGGCCCGCAATGAGCAGAATCAACTGCAAACGCTGACCTCACCTCGTGATGCCAACGCCCCAGAGGCGCGTGAGTCGCTCATCGTTATCGAGGTTGATCGTCATACGGATCCTGACGCGCTGTCGAATATCGAGAAAAAGCTCTATCAAGTACTGCGTGATGTACGTACCGCGGTTGATGACTACGACGCGATTACCCGTCAGATCACCGCTGCGATCCAAGAGCTTGAAAAGAACTGCCCCCCGCAAATCGACCCGGACGACCACGAAGAGGCCATCGCCTTTTTAGAGTGGCTGGTTAAGGATAATTTCACTTTCCTGGGGTATGACGAATACCTGTTGGAAGGCGATGAGCTGCAGCGCGACCCGAATAGCGTGCTTGGGGTCTTCCGCCTGGACGATCCACGCTACGATGAGCGCATTCGTGCCGAAGAGGGCATTGACGAACACGGCAATTATGAACTGGTGCCCCAATTGCTCTCGTTTGCCAAAAGCGCCCACCACTCGCGGGTACACCGCCCGACCTATCCTGACTACATCACCGTTGACCGCTACGACGACGACGGCAATGTGATTGGCGAGCGTCGTTTCTTTGGTTTGTTCACCTCGACGGTGTACAACGAGTCGCCGCGCAATATTCCGCTGCTGCGCCGTAAACTAAAAGCTGTCTCGGATATCGCCGGGTTTAACCCCCAAGGGCATAACGGTAAGCAGCTTCTACAGGTGCTTGAAGTTTATCCCCGCGATGACCTGTTCCAGATCAGTACGGATTCACTAGCGCATACGGCGCTGGGCATTCTTGATATTCGGGAACGCCGCCAGGTACGCCTGTTTATCCGTGCCGATGTTAGCGGCAAGTTCTACTCGTGCCTGGTGTTTGTGCCTCGCGATGTGTTTTCAACCGATTTGCGTCAACGCATTCAAAACCTGTTGTGTGACGAGCTTGACGCGCACTTTGGCGATTTTAATACCTACTTGTCAGAGTCGGTTCTGGCGCGTATTCAACTGATTCTACGCTTTAACGGCGATGCACCCAGCCAGTACGACCTTAAACGCTTGGAAAGCAAGGTTGCCCGCCTGGCACGCAGCTGGCGCGACGAGCTGATGGCCGCGATGATTGAGGGTTTTGGAGAAGAGCGCGCCAATCATCAGATGGAGCAGTTCCAAAGCGCCTTCTCGGCAAGCTATCGCGAAGACTTCAATGCGCGCACCGCAGTATTCGATATACAGCACTTGCTGGCACTGGATAGCGGAGAGGCGCTGTCGCTGTCGCTTTATCGGCCGCTGGAAGAGCAGGGCAGTGGCGTAAACCTGAAGCTTTTCCATCGTGGTTCGCCGATCCCGCTGTCTGATGTGTTGCCCATGATGGAGAACCTGGGGCTTCGGGTTATTAGTGAGCGCCCCTACGACATTAGTGCGCCGCAGCAGCATTACTGGATTCACGACTTTGAGCTTGAGCACGGTAATAAAGATGTCAGCTTGGGTGAAATGCGCGAAACCTTCAGTGAAGCGTTTAAACGTATTTGGGCGGGCGAAGCGGATAACGACGCCTTTAACCGGCTGATTATTGCGGCAGGGCTGGACTGGCGCGAAGTCGCCATGCTGCGTGGATACGCACGTTATCTCAAGCAAATCCGCTTTGGCATGTCTCAAAACTACATTGCCGCGACCTTGGCCAACTACCCGGCCATTACTCAGTTACTGGTGGAAATGTTCCGTCTGCGCTTTGATCCTGCGCTGGACTCACACGATACTGACGAGTGCATCACGCGGCTTAATGAGCAGTTGGAAGCCGTTGCCAGCCTAAACGATGACCAACTGTTACGTCGTTTTATGGAGCTTATTCAGGCAACTCTGCGCACCAACTACTACCAGCGTGCTGAAGACGGCCGCTTTAAAGATTACATCGCCTTTAAGCTTGAGCCTTCCAAAGTCACCGGAATGCCCAAGCCACGGCCGATGTTCGAGATTTTTGTCTGCTCGCCACGCGTGGAAGGTGTCCACCTGCGCGGTGGCAAAGTAGCCCGCGGTGGTTTGCGCTGGTCTGACCGCCATGAAGATTTCCGTACCGAAGTGCTGGGGCTGGTAAAAGCGCAGCAGGTCAAAAACGCGGTGATCGTGCCGGTAGGCGCCAAGGGTGGTTTTGTATGTAAGCGCATGCCTGAAAATGCTGACCGCGAAACGAAGCAGAACGAAGGCATTGCTTGCTATAAAACGTTTATCCGTGCGCTGTTAGATGTGACCGATAATCTGGATGGCAGCGACGTTGTTCCGCCTAAAAACGTGGTGCGCCACGACGAAGACGATGTCTACATGGTGGTTGCCGCCGATAAAGGAACGGCAACATTCTCGGATATCGCCAACGAAATCTCTATCGAGTATGGCCACTGGCTAGGGGATGCGTTTGCCTCCGGCGGGGCGAACGGATATGACCATAAGAAAATGGGCATTACCGCGCGTGGTGCCTGGCAGTCGGTTAAACGTCACTTTAAAAACCTCGGCGTAGATACCCAGCGGGACCTGTTTAGCGTCGTTGGTATTGGTGATATGGCGGGCGACGTATTTGGTAACGGCATGCTGCTTTCCGACAAGATTCAGCTGGTGGGTGCGTTCAACCATTTGCATATCTTTGTCGACCCCAATCCTGAGGCTGATGCGGCCTTTGCCGAGCGTACAAGGCTATTTAACCTGCCGCGCTCCAGCTGGGAGGATTACAGTGCTGAGCTGATTTCGCAGGGCGGAGGTATCTTTAACCGCAGCGCCAAGTCCATCGCGATTACTCCGGAAATGCAGCAGGTCTTTGGTATTCAGGAAGAGCACCTGTCGCCGAATGAATTGATTCGCGCCATGCTCCAGTCAAAGGTCGACCTGGTCTGGAACGGCGGTATCGGCACCTACGTGAAAAGCTCGGATGAAACCGATGCCGATGTCGGCGATAAAGCTAACGATGCGCTGCGCATTAATGGCGAAGACCTTAACTGCCGCGTAGTGGGCGAAGGCGGCAACCTGGGGATGACTCAACGTGGCCGAATGGAAGCCGCGGCCAAAGGTGTGCGCGTTTACACTGACTTTATTGATAACGCAGGTGGCGTTAACTGCTCTGATCACGAGGTCAATATCAAAATATTGATCGATGATGTGGTGAAGCGCGGCGACATGACCGACAAGCAGCGCAACGACTTGCTGGCAGAAATGACCGATGAAGTTGCCGACTTGGTGATTCTTGATAACTACCGTCAGGCTCAGGCGCTGGACCTCTCCGAGATACTGTCATGCCAAGGCATCGGACCGTACCGCCGCTTTATCAGCGAGCTGGAGTCTGCCGGGCAGATTGATCGTGAGCTTGAGTTCCTGCCCACCGATGAGACCTTAAAAGAGCGCGCCGCCAATCAGCAGGGCATGCGCTTGCCGGAGCTTTCGGTACTGATTTCCTACGCCAAGAGCACGCTAAAAGACGACCTGATCACCTCCGATGTGCCCGATGATACGTATATCCACCGCCATCTTGAGCGGCTGTTCCCGTCTGTGCTGACAGAGCGCTACCAGACCGAGATGTATGAACACCGCCTGAAGCGTGAAATTGTGGCAACGCAAGTCGCGAATGACTTGGTTGATCACATGGGTGTCGTGTTTGTCCGTCGGCTACGCGACTCTACTGGCGCCGGTCGGGCAGATATTGCACGTAACTATGTCATCGCGCGGGATAGCTTCAACCTGCTGTCACTTTGGGCACAGATTGAAGACCTGGATAACCAGATCCCCAGCGACGTGCAGCACTCCATGATGCTGGACCTGATGCGCCTGATCCGCCGCTCGACACGCTGGTTCCTGCGCCAACACATGGGGCTTTCGACTCAGGATGCCATTGAGTACTTCGCGCCTCGGTTGGCGCAGTTGCAAGAAGAGATGGGCGAACTGTTAAGCGGCGAAGAGCTTGATGCCTGGCGCCAGCGTCGGGATGAGCTTCAGGAAGCGGGCGTGCCGGAAGCACTGGCCTCTACCGTTGCCGCCGCGCCTAGCCTGTATGCCGGGTTGGGGATCATTCAGGCGGCACGGGTTACCAATGAGAAGCCCCAGCGCGTCGCCGAAGTGTTTTACGAAATTGGCAGCCGTTTGGAGCTTCCCTGGATGAGCCAACAGGTAACGCAGCTCGGTGTGCGTGACGCATGGCAGGTGCAGGCCCGGGAAACGTTCCGGGATGATATCGACCGCCAGCAATTGGCCTTAACCACCAGCGTACTGAAGTTGGAAGCCGGTAGCCGCGATACTCAGGAGCGTGTGGACCAGTGGCTTGAGCAGCATGCTGACCTGCACCGCCGCTGGTGCCGTTTGATTGATGAGGTGCGTAGCGGTAGTGAAGGTGGGTTTGCGCTGTTTGCCGTCGCCGTACGCGAACTGGTGGACCTTGCAGAAAGCGATAGCGAAGCATAACCGCCTAAGCGTGCGCTAACACAACGCATACTTGCTGTAAGAAGTAACCGTGCCTGAGATAACTCAGGCACGGTTTTTTTGTGCGTGGCTTCTGGTTAAGCGCAAGCGCGGTGCGCTAAAAGGGCAGGATGCGCTATACTCTGCGCCGCCCATTCTCCTGGAGAGACTCTGTCGATGTATTCACTCGCGCGCTCGCTGTTCTTTCGTATTGACCCCGAAACCTCACACGGGTTGGCGCTGGGGGCGTTAGACGCATTACAACGCGTGGGCGGTGTACGCCCTTGGGTGGGCAAGCCAATCGAGGATCCTGTTGAGCTGATGGGGTTGCGCTTTGCTAATCGCGTGGGGCTTGCTGCGGGGCTTGATAAAAATGCTGATCACCTGGATGCGCTCGGCGCGCTGGGTTTTGGTTTTGTTGAAGTGGGCACGGTGACGCCCAAGGCACAGCCGGGTAACGCCAAGCCGCGTTTGTTCCGTTTGGCGAGCCATGGCGCCATCATTAACCGCTTTGGGTTTAATAACAAAGGGGTTGAGCACTTAATTGAGCAGGTGAAAAAGCGCCGCTATCAAGGCGTGGTGGGCATTAACATCGGCAAAAATCTAACCACCTCGGTTGAAAACGCCCTGGAGGACTATTTAGCCTGCCTGAATGCCGTTCACCCGGTCGCTGATTATATTACTGTGAATATTTCTTCACCCAATACGCCGGGGCTGCGTACGCTGCAGTTTGGTGAGCAGCTGGATGCGTTATTAGGGCCAATACGTGAGCGTAGCCGGTTGCTGGATGCTGAAGCAAAACGCAAGGTACCGCTACTTATTAAAATCGCCCCGGATATGAGCGAAGAGGAAGTCGCGCTCGTGGCCGGTAGTATTGCTCGCAATGAACTGGACGGCGTCATTGCGACCAACACGACCGTTTCCCGTGAAGCGGTCAAGAGTGACCCTCAGGCAGAAGAGGCGGGAGGGCTATCGGGAAAACCCGTTTTTGAACCCTCTAACGTGATTATTCGTCTACTGCGTCAGCATCTGCCAACGCTACCGATTATTGGCGTAGGCGGTATTGATAGCGGTGAAACCGCAAAAGCCAAAATTGCGGCGGGTGCTGATTTGGTTCAGCTCTATTCAGGCCTAATTTACCAAGGCCCAGCGCTTGTGAACGAATGTGCCAGCGCGCTAAAAACGCAGTAATTCGCGAGGCTTTGATGCTAAAAAGCCCGCTTTTAAGCGGGCTCCATGTTCCAAAATGTAGATTAAGGAAGTTATAACCGGTTAGGTCATGACCATGGGATTCTTGTGGATACCGGAAACGCCGGTCATACCGTCCCATTGGTCTCCGCGACCTTCACGCCAACCGCTCATCCAGTACTCGCGTAAATTAACATCTTGACTGGGACATTCATCACGGGAGCGGCCGATAACACCTGCTTTGTACCCGTGAACATAAGCCCGCTGGAAGCGGTCACGTTTTTGTCGTTTCATTGGCTAACCTCTTTTCATGAAAGCCTTTAATAAGAAATAGTGCACTATGCCTTAGTGGCGTCAGGCTCCTATTTCGAGAGCTAACCTCAAGAGCAGGCAGCCAGCATGGTACTTTTGTCTAGCACTCACGTGCTGAACCGACCAAGCGGCGCCCCAAACAAGCCATAGGTCATAAATGGCCTGGACAAGCAACGCATGCGTTTTTAGTAGCTACTCTCTTATTCTTAGATCAAGATGGGGGCACTTGTCGACCCCCAAATTGTCATAAGATGTAAATACATTTGCCATATATAGGAATATCGCGCGGTTACGCGCTGCCATGACTATGACCGAAACGAGTCAAAACGCCCCCTTGAACCTGTTGGCGACCTGCCCGAAAGGCATTGAAGGCCTGCTGGCCGATGAGCTGGCAGCGCTAGGCGCGACGCCTGGAAAGACCACAGTGGCAGGCGTGTACTTCACCGCCAGCCAAGCCATCGCCTACCGTGTATGTTTGTGGTCACGGCTTGCCAACCGGATAATCCTGCAGCTCGTTCGCGAGCCGATGATTGAAACGCCCGAGCAGTTACGCGATGTCGTTGCCCACATTGCCTGGACCCAGCATTTGGCTGTGGGCAAAACCCTGGCCGTAGATTTTCATGGCCGCAGCGACCACATTCGTCATACCCGGTTTGGCGCGCAAACGGTGAAAGACGGCGTGGTAGATTCGTTGCAGCTTGCCGGGCAAGAGCGGCCATCCATTGATACTAAAACGCCCGACTTGCGCCTGTACGCACATTTGCACCGGGCGAATCTCACGATTGGTATTGACCTCTCGGGCGAGAGTCTTCATCGCCGCGGCTATCGTCGCGATGTAGGCCATGCACCGCTGAAAGAGAACCTGGCGGCCGCGCTACTCATACGCGCGGGCTGGCCCGAGCGAGCCAAGGCTGGCGAGCCGTTGATCGACCCACTGTGTGGCGCGGGCACGCTGCTGATTGAAGCGGCGCTAATGGCCGCCGACCAGGCGCCTAACCTGGACCGCGAACGCTTTGGCTTCAAGGGCTGGGCCGGGCACGATGAAGCGCTCTGGCTTGAGCAAAAGCGCGAGGCCGAAGCGCGTGCTTCTATTGGCCGTAAGCGGTGTAAAACGCAGCTGCTGGGCTTTGACCAAAGCCCAGCCGCGCTTTCTGCGGCGAAAACCAACGCGATGCGCGCAGGCATTCCAGCGCTGATTACCCTGCACGGGCAAAGCCTTGCTCAGCTAACCCGGCCCGAGACGCTCACGGCAACAAGTGGGCTGTTGATCACCAACCCGCCGTACGGCGAGCGGTTGGGGGAACTTCCCGAACTGGTACGCCTTTACGCCCAACTGGGCGAAAAAGCCAAGGCGCTGTTTCCAGGTTGGACGCTGGCAATGTTTACCGGCAACCCCGACTTGGGCCACCGTTTGGGGCTGCGCGCGCACAAGCAGTATGCGTTAAAAAATGGTGCGCTGGATGCCAAGCTGCTGCTGATGGATATCGGCACGTCAGTTGCCAATAATGATGCTCAGGCAGAAGGGCCGCCTGCCGATCAAGCGCCTGCTGCTAGGCAAGCTGCTCCACAGCAAGCGTCGCGTGCTGTGTCCGAAAACGCCCAGATGTTTGCCAATCGTCTGGTCAAAAACCAGAAGCGCCTCAAAAAATGGTTAAAGCAGAGCGGAGAAACCTGCTACCGGCTCTATGATGCCGACATGCCTGAGTTTGCGCTGGCGATTGACCGCTATGGTGACCGTGTACACGTTCAAGAGTACGCCGCACCGAGCTC
This sequence comes from Halomonas sp. AOP30-A1-24, assembly GCF_052378165.1. Taxonomy (NCBI): domain Bacteria; kingdom Pseudomonadati; phylum Pseudomonadota; class Gammaproteobacteria; order Oceanospirillales; family Halomonadaceae; genus Halomonas; species Halomonas sp. AOP30-A1-24. Next base: position 16,321 of record NZ_JBQSXL010000005.1, on the reverse strand, counting down.
GATCAACCCGGCTCAGGCACAAAAACGCCTGTTTGACGCCTTGGAAGTGTTGCCTGATGCGTTGGGCGTTGACTCCAGCAAGGTGTATATCAAGCGTCGTGAGCGGCAAACCGGCACCGCCCAGTACCAGAAGCGTGATGCCAGTGGCGAGCGTTTTGACGTGCGCGAAGGCGATGCGCGGTTGTGGGTTAACCTGCGTGACTACCTGGATACCGGGCTGTTCCTGGACCACAGGCCAGTGCGCCGCATGTTGGGTGAAATGGCCAGCGGCAAGCGCTTCTTAAACCTGTTTTGCTATACCGCCACGGCCACGGTGCAAGCCGCGCTGGGCGGCGCCAGCGACAGCGTTAGCGTGGATATGTCCAATACCTACCTTGAGTGGGCAAAAGACAACTTTACGCTGAACGAACTCGACCTGCGCCTGCATCGCGTGGTGCGTGATGACTGTTTCCGCTGGCTGGAAACCGCTAACGCCGAGTTTGACCTGATCTTTATGGATCCGCCGACGTTCTCCAACTCGAAAAAAATGCGCGATACGCTCGACGTACAGCGCGACCACCCACGGTTGGTCGAACTTGCCATGGCGCGCCTCGCGCCTGGCGGAACGCTGGTGTTTTCGAATAATCAGCGTCGCTTCAAGCTTGATGATGCACTTAGCGAGCGTTATGCGGTGGAGGAGGTTACCTCGCGTACCTTCGACCCTGACTTTCAGCGGCGCACCAATATGCATCACGTGTTCCTGCTGCGTCACCGCAGCTAGGGCGTAAGGGCTTGCAGCGGTGATCTCGCTTACGCTCTACACCACGCTGGGTTGCCATCTGTGCGCCCAGCTGGAAGGCCTGCTGGCAGCGCTTGCTAATCAACCGGTGGCGCTGCAACGCATTGAAATCAGTGATTGTCCGGAGTTACTAGCGCGCTATGGCGAGCTTATTCCGGTTGTGGCGGATAGCCAGGGGCATGAGCTGATACGCGGTTTTGAGGTAGAGCGCTTAAGCGCTTGGTTGCGTCAGCGCGGCTGGCTAAGTGAGCACGCGCTAACACGCCTGATGCAACCTGATGAAGCGCCGCCAAAAGGGCGTTATGTTCGCAACGGGCGGCGTTTTCTGGGTGAGTGATGACTTACTGGGGCACTTAAAGCAGGTCAAGCAGCGAAAGCTGGCGCATCGCTTCCTGGCCTTCTGGAGTATGGTCATCAACGTCCAGTACTTTATGAAACCCGCGTGACTTTTGAATGGTCGTCTCATCTTCCAGCCACATCTGAGCCTGCTCAAGCGTGTCGGCCAGTTGATGTTTTAAGCCGCCAAACTGCGTGCCGATTTGCCCCCAGGCGCGACTAAAAATCCAGTCGCCAAACATATCCTGGTGAATATGAACCAGCACATAGTCGTGGTCGGTTTCCCACCTTACGATCACAAGCTTACTCCCACGGTTGTTCTTGACACTGGCTTGCCCATTAGGCACTCCTTGTCCTGAATACTCTTTTCCAATTTGATGCGGCGGACGGTATTGTAAAGCGCGTTATCGCAAACGCCTATCTTTGCTTATGAAGCGTTTTTCTGTGGAGAGGCTTGCCTGTCCTGCGGACTAAAAGGATCACGTTGTGAAGCTGACTGTAGATGCCAATATACCCGCCGCCGAACGCTGCTTTGGTGATTTTGGCTCGATCACCCATCTGCCAGGGCGTGAAATAAGCGCGGCACACGTCAAAGACGCGGATGCGCTGATTGTGCGCTCCATCACCCAGGTCACTGCCGCACTATTGGCAGACAGCGCTGTACGCTTTGTCGGTACCTGTACGATTGGCACCGACCATGTTAATCACGCCGCCCTGGCCGAGCGCGGTATTACCTTTGCAAGCGCGCCTGGTTGCAACGCCGAAGCGGTGGTGGACTATGTGCTCAGCAGCTTGCTAACGCTGGCTGAGCGCGATGGCTGGTCGCTGCTCTCAAAAACGGTGGGCATTGTGGGCGTCGGCAATGTAGGCAGCCGCTTACTTGCCCGCCTTAATGCGCTGGGCGTCAACACACTTGCCTGTGACCCACCCAGAGCAGAGCAGGAGGGCGAGCAGGGCTTTGAGCCGCTGGATACGCTGATCGATCGTTGCGATATTCTCTGCCTGCACACGCCGCTGGTGACAGATGGGCCGCACGCCACGTATCAGCTGCTGAATGCTCAGCGCATCAATGAATTAGCGCCTGGCACGGTATTGCTAAACGCCGGGCGGGGCGACTGTGTTGATGGGTTAGCGCTGCGTGGTCGGTTAGCGGGTAAAGGCGATATTACCGCCGTGCTGGACGTGTGGGAGAGCGAGCCGGACATTGACGCAGGGCTGCGCGACCTGGTGGCACTTGCCACGCCGCATATTGCTGGGCACAGCCTGGACGGCAAGCTGCGCGGTACCTGGATGATTCAGCAAGCGTTAGCCAGCCATCTTGGTACTCCCAACCATGATGCGTTTACCGATATTTGCCCGCTGCCAGCGTTGGCGTCATTGCATTTGCAGGACGCACTGTCGGTCGAGGATGCACTGCGTGTGTGCATGCGTGCCGTGTATGACGTGCGCCGAGACCACGACAGCCTGCAGCGCCAGGCGCTTGTACAGGGTATCAAGCAGGGCTTTGATACCTGCCGAGCCAATTATCCACTGCGCCGTGAATTTGCCACGCTGAACGTGCAGTTATCAGGCAGTGCGGTTGATCTTGAAGCGCCGTTGAGTGCCGCGGGCTTTCACGTCTCGCGGTTATCCTGACGCGTAAAAAGAACAGGCCCGCTTAGCGGGCCTGTTGCGACTAAATACGTTGCGGATGTTGTTTATTGACGGTAAGCGGCTTCTTTTAGCGCACGAATACGGTCATCCAACGGCGGGTGGCTGGCAAAAAGTTGCTCTACCAGCGAGCGTGTTTGGCCTTTGGTGATCGCCATGGCGCGTAGGGTGTCGGGCATTTGGTCCGGCATTTCTGTTTCCGCTTTCAAGCGGGCCAGGGCATTCACCATGGAGCCTGTCCCTGCTAACCGAGCACCGGCCTCATCGGCACGGTATTCACGATAGCGCGAGAACCAGGCAACGATAGCCGACGCCACAATCCCGAACACAATTTCTGCGACAATCACGACCGCGAAGTAACCCATAAAGCCCAGGCCACCTTCGCCGCCGCTGCGGCTTTTAAGAAAGCCATCCACCAACTGCGCCACCACACGGGCAAAGAACATCACAAAGGTGTTCACTACGCCCTGAATCAGCGCCAGCGTGACCATGTCGCCATTGGCGACGTGGCCAATTTCGTGGGCAAGCACTGCGCGCACTTCGTCGGGGCGCATCCGGTTTAACAGCCCGGCGGAAACCGCCACCAAAGCGTCATCTTTATTCCAGCCGGTGGCAAACGCGTTTGACTGCTGGGCGGGGAAGATGCCCACCTCCGGCGTCTTAATGCCGGCCTCGCGGGCAAGTTCAGCCACGGTATCGACAAGCCATTGCTCGGTGGCGTTGGAAGGCGACTCAATAATTACCGTGCCGGTACTGCGTTTCGCCATCCACTTGGAAATAAACAGCGAGATCAGCGAGCCGACCATGCCGAAGATAAAGCAGAAAATCAGCAGGCTGGTAAAGTTGATTCCTTGGCTGCGTAAATAACCCTCAACGCCAAACAGGCGCAGCGTAATACTGGCGACAAGCAGTACCGCCAGGTTGGTGGCTAAAAACAGCACAATTCGCATCATGGTGCAGGTTCTCCCTAAGAGGACGGTAAAGCGTTACTAGAATGCTTGCTTAGATACGTACACGTCGTGGCAGTTTCAAGTCACAGCGCACGTTATTGACGGTAGCGGGACAAGAAATTACCGAACCTGTCCAGGGCGTCGCCCAGCTGATCCGCCCAGGGCAGTGTCACAATGCGCACATGATCAGGTTCTGGCCAGTTAAACGCCGTGCCTTGAACCAGTAGAATTTTCTCTTGAAGGAGCAAATCAAGAACCAGCTTCTGGTCATCTTGAATATTGAAGACCTTGGGGTCCAAACGAGGAAACGCATAGAGCGCGCCCTTGGGCGTGACACAGGAAACGCCAGGAATCGCGTTGAGCTTTTCCACCGTGATGTCGCGTTGAGCCAGTAAACGGCCACCTGGCAGGATCAGGTCATTGATCGACTGATAGCCACCCAGTGCGGTCTGAATGGCGTGCTGGGCAGGCACGTTGGCACACAGACGCATGGAGGCCAGCATGGTTAGCCCCTGGATAAAATCCTTGGCGCGCTGTTTGGCAATCGTGCCAGAAATCGTCATCCAGCCGGAGCGAAAGCCCGCACAGCGGTAGCTTTTCGACAGCCCGTTCATGGTAATCACCAACTGGTCATCGTCGGCCAGAGCGCCGGTCGCGGTATGTTCTACGCCGTCATACAGGATCTTGTCGTAGATCTCGTCAGAGAACACCACCAGATTGTGCTCTTTGGCCACGGCCAATACGTCGCGCACCACGGCCGGTGGATAAACTGCGCCGGTCGGGTTGTTGGGGTTAATCAGTACAATCGCGCGGGTACGGCTGGTGATCTTGGCGCGGATATCGGCAATGTCCGGCGTCCAGTCGGCCTGCTCATCGCACCTATAGTGCACGCCGTGGCCGCCGGAAAGGTGCGCCGCTGCCGTCCATAGTGGATAGTCGGGGGCAGGGATCAGCACTTCGTCGCCATCGTTTAATAGCGCCTGCATGCACATCACAATCAGTTCGGACACGCCGTTGCCGATGTAAATATCTTCGATGCCAACGCCTGGGATTTTCTTGCGCTGGCACTCCTGCATGATCGCCTTACGCGCCGAGTAGAGGCCTTTGGAATCACAGTAGCCTTGTGCCGTGGGCAGGTTGCGCATCACATCCTGCAAAATCTCTTCTGGTGCTTCAAACCCAAAGGGCGCCGGGTTGCCAATATTCAGCTTTAAAATCCGCTGGCCTTCATCCTCAAGCCGCTTGGCATGATCGAGGACCGGGCCACGGATGTCGTAGCAGACGTTATTGAGCTTGTGAGATTTTTTGAGTTCAGTAGCTGACGGCTCGGCGTTTTGTGAGTCCGTATCCTGAAGCTCAGTAGGCGTTTGAAGCTGAGAGGTTTCCATGAGTGATTTATCCAAAAGTGTCCAAAGGCCGTGCGGCGGCGCCGGTCGGTTCATCCATTATGCGTCGGAAAGTGGCTGATTGTCTTCGTCGTTTTGCACAATGGGCGGCGGAATATCGTCTGGTGTTTCCAGCGTTAAACGGCCAAGCTTGCCGTCACGCAGTTCGTGTAACAGCACTTCGGCGCCACGATGTAAATCTACCTCGCCACCCGCGCGCAGGCCGCCCCGTTTACCGGCAATTTCTTTCAGGATGGCATGCCCATCAAACCCGGCGATCGCCAGAAAATCAGGTTTCTTCGGACCGTCAGCGTCCACGTCATTATCGACCGGCACTTCATACGTGGGCAATGCTTTGAGTTTGTAACGTGTGGTCAACTCGTCCGGGTAGCGCTTGGCAAGCTCGGCGCTGGTAACAATACCCACGTCGGTATACTCAATGGCGGTATCGCGAATAGCGCCGCTGGCCGCCAGCCGATAGGCGCTGGCCTGGTCTTCAATCTTGGGCCACAGCACGCCGGGGGTGTCGATCAGCGCCACGCGGCCATCAATACGCACTTTCTGCTGGCGCTTGGTGACCGCCGGTTCGTTACCGGTTTTGGCAATTTTACGCCCAGCGAGGCCGTTAATCAGGGTGGATTTACCCACGTTGGGAATCCCCATCACCATCACTCGAACGTCGCGGTCAGCACGTACGTCACCCGCTAATTCGTGGCAAAGTTTGGGAATCTTTTTTAACTCACGCGTGTTGGTCGTGGTGATCGCGAGCGCCCGGGTATCGTCCTGGGCATCGAAAAAGGCCACCCATTCCGCGGTGCGCTCTGGGTCTGCCAGGTCCGCCCGGGAGAGTATTTTCAGCACTGGCTTATGGCGGGTCAGCTCGGCCAGCATCGGGTTGGCGCTAGAGTAGGGCAGACGTGCGTCGAGTACTTCAATGACCACGTCAATTTCCGGCAGCGCATCCTTTATCTGGCGGCGGGCCTTGTTCATATGTCCGGGGAACCAGCCGAGCATGAGTTTCTCCTACAAGCACAAAAAACGGGCATAAAAAAAGCGAGCAACCATTCTACCAGATGGCGCTCGCCTTGCTGCGATTCGTTAAAGGGGTTAGAGGTAGCGTTTACTCGTCAGGATGAAACTCTAGCGACACCGAGTTAATGCAGTAACGCAACCCTGTGGACGCCGGTGGCCCGTCAGGAAACACATGCCCCAAGTGGGCATCACAGTGAGAGCACACTACTTCTGTGCGCACCATGCCGTGCGTGGTATCGCTATGCTCTTCAACGCAGTTTCTGCCAAGTGGCCTGTCGAAGCTGGGCCAGCCACAACCCGCATCAAATTTGTGCTCGTTTTCAAACAGCGGTGCATGGCAACAAGTGCAGTGGTAAATGCCTTGAGCATCGCTTACCTGGTAGTCACCTGTAAAAGGACGTTCGGTGCCTTTCTCGCGTGCAACCCGGTACTGCTCAGGCGTCAGCTGTTCGCGCCACTGCTCGGGGGATTTTTTAATTTTGGCCATTTTAGTGTCTCCTTGCCCTCTGTGACTTGCAGGCTATCGTACTCTTTTCAATTAAGACAGCGTAGTTAAGAAAGCTGGTACTTACCCGAGTTCAGAAGGTGAATAGGGTGTAGCCACCCGCTTGAGTGGGCGTTAAGTCGTAGCAATGAAAGAGATTGGCGTATAGATAGAAAGCAGAGCGATATCATAGGGCTTGACAGAAATGCGTGCTCTGAGTAATATACGCGCCACCTCGACGAGGCAATGAAACGTCCCATTCGTCTAGTGGTCTAGGACACCGCCCTTTCACGGCGGTAACAGGGGTTCGAACCCCCTATGGGACGCCAATTACATCGTTAAGGTATCGGAGTGCGGGAATAGCTCAGTGGTAGAGCATCGCCTTGCCAAGGCGAGGGTCGAGAGTTCGAATCTCTTTTCCCGCTCCAATTTGGTCGTGTGGTTAAGCAAGTGCAGGTCGAGAGCTGGAACGCCAGCCCGGTCGAATCTCTTTTCCCGCTCCAAAACGTCCCATTCGTCTAGTGGTCCAGGACACCGCCCTTTCACGGCGGTAACAGGGGTTCGAACCCCCTATGGGACGCCAATCCGATGGCGAGAAATTGATTAAGCGGGAATAGCTCAGTGGTAGAGCATCGCCTTGCCAAGGCGAGGGTCGAGAGTTCGAATCTCTTTTCCCGCTCCAATCAATAAAATAGATGTTTATACGTCCCATTCGTCTAGTGGCCTAGGACACCGCCCTTTCACGGCGGTAACAGGGGTTCGAACCCCCTATGGGACGCCATCTAGTAAGTGCATGTTTACATTGCGGGAATAGCTCAGTGGTAGAGCATCGCCTTGCCAAGGCGAGGGTCGAGAGTTCGAATCTCTTTTCCCGCTCCACGTAAACAGCCTTATCTAGCACGGCAAGGGTCGAGAGCTGGAACGCCAGCCCGGCTGATGGCAGTCCCGTCGAATCTCTTTTCCCGCTCCATGTAAACAGTCTCATTTCGTTATCCTTCCTGTTTTACCTTTCCTTCTTGTTATACATATTGCTATCTATCTACCGTCCTTGTTGGCGGCGTTTTGCTGTGCGTGTGTTTTAGAGGCGCGTTTTGAGTGGTGGCTTACGCCCAGGCAGTGCTGCCTGAGCGTAAGCCGGTAATGCCGAGTGCTTAACTGAGGGTGAAGTGATTTACAACGCTGCTAAGCGACTGTGAGCGCTGTTTCAGGTCGTGGGCGGAGTTGGCGGTTTGCTGAACCATAGTGGCGTTATCCTGGGTTGACTGGTCAAGCTGTGCGATGGCCACGTTGATCTGTTCAATCCCCTGGGTTTGCTCATGCGTCGCGGCTGTAATGTCGGCGAACAGGTCATTGATGCGTTGGATCTGTTGGTCAATCTGCTGCATCCGCTCTTTAGCGGTCGTCACCAGTGAGGCGCCGTTATCCACCTGTGCATTGGAGGCGTTAATCAACGTTTTGATCTCGTGAGCGGCGGTTGCCGAACGGTTAGCCAACTGGCGTACTTCACTGGCTACCACGGCAAAACCTCGACCATGCTCGCCCGCGCGGGCAGCTTCAACCGACGCATTAAGGGCCAAAATGTTGGTCTGGAAAGCAATGCTGTCAATCAGGGTAACAATGTCGGAAATTCTGGCGGCTTCAGCGCTAATTTCCTGCATGGAGGTAACAGCCTGGCCAATGGCTTGCTGGCCAAACTGAGAGGTTTCGCCTGCGTTGCGTACAAGTTCCTTGGCTTGTTCCACGTTTTCGGCATTTTGGCGCACCGTCGCGGTCACTTCTTCCATGCTGGCAGAGGTTTGCTGAAGGGCGGCTGCCTGCTGCTCGGTGCGTGATGAAAGCTCCTGATTGCCTGCGGCAATATCGCCAGAGTCATGGTCTACTGCGGTGCTGGTGGCGTGAATTTCCTGCATCGTTGCATGCAGCTTGTCACGCATTTGCTGAATATCGTAAAGCAGGCTGTTGGTATCGTTAGCGCCCAGGCGAACCCTTGCCGTTAAGTCGCCTTGGGCAATACGTGCTACTACCTCTGCCGCGTAGTCAGGCTCGCCACCCAAACGGCGCAGAATCAGCGAGATCATGCCCCAAAAGGCCAGCGTTACCAGTATGCCGCCCACCAGGCCGACTAAAATGGTTTTGGTCAATTGGGCCATAATGGTTTGGCTGATATCGCCCATAAAAATACCGCTGGCAACATACACATCCCACGGGGCGTAGGCTTCGGTGTAAGTATGCACCAGGGGCATTTTGTCGTTGCCGCGGGCGAAGTTAGAGTAGTACTCGGAAAAGCCGTAGCCTGACTCGCGGGCGCTTTCCCGGATCAACGGAAAGATCAGCGTGCCCTTGGGGTCAGTCACCTGGGATAAATCCTGCCCCGTCGGACGTTTGGGGTGGGCAAGCATCTTCAGGTCGCCGCTGAGTGCAAACAGGTAGTTATCATCGACGCCAAAGCGCACATCACGAATGGCTTCAAACGCCTGGGTTTTGGCTTCATCAAGCGAGAGCTCACCCCGCTTGGCTCGCTCATCAAAATGCTCAAGGGTAGAAATGGCAATGTCCACGGCGGTAACCATGCGCTGCTCACGCTCGTGATAGAGCAGCGTTCGGCTTTGTAGGGCATTCACCGTAATCATGATGGCGAGTATCAGCCATAAAACGGCTACGCCAATCAGCCGTTGGCGGCGCAGGGGAAGCGCCGCCAGGCCGCGTCGGGCGGCGGACGTTGAATGCTCGGTAGTAGCGCCTGGTTGGGCAAAGGTAACAGGGGGTTGGGCGATCATGGTGCTCACTATGGCTTTTTCTCGTTTATAAAATACGTGTTCCCTTGAGTGCCGTGCTATTAATAGCGAAAGGGCACGCGAATAATACTAAAGTATTAGCCTGCGTGTCGTGCGCGACAAAACGCCGCGAATACTAATTAAAGTGGATGGATTGTTAGCGGTTTAACGAGATAGCCATAGGCGCCATGTTACGCTGGCTTGAAAAAACGACCGAATGCCCCGATATCGTTGCTTCTCACGTATTTTTTGTGCCCCTATTTTTTTGCTGACAGGACATCTTTATGGCCGAACCGGCATTGTCTATCCGTGGCCTTACCAAGGTGTACGGCAACGGCTTTCACGCGTTAAAAGGGATTGATCTCGACGTCCAGCAGGGCGATTTTTTTGCCTTGTTGGGTCCCAACGGCGCGGGTAAATCCACCACCCTGGGTGTGGTGTGTTCATTGGTGCAGAAGTCTGAAGGCAAGGTGTCGATTTTTGGTATCGACATCGACAAGGACTTCGCCAAGGCCAAGTACCAGCTGGGCGTGGTTCCTCAGGAATTCAACTTCAACCAGTTCGAGAAGGTGCTTGATATCGTGCTGGCGCAAGCAGGCTATTACGGCATGACGCGCCGTGAAGCGCTGCCGCGTGCCGAGCAGTTACTGCGCGACCTGGGCCTGTGGGACAAGCGCAATGGCAACGCTCGCATGCTTTCTGGTGGTATGAAGCGCCGCTTGATGATTGCCCGGGCGCTGATGCACCGGCCCAAACTACTGATTCTGGATGAGCCCACCGCGGGCGTGGATATTGAACTGCGCCGCAGCATGTGGGAGTACATGCGCCGCATTAATCAGGATGAAGGCACCACGATCATTCTGACCACCCACTATCTGGAAGAGGCCGAAAGCCTGTGCCGTAATATCGCCATCATCAATCACGGTGAAATTGTGCGTAACACCAGCGTGCGCGAGCTATTGGCCGAGCTGAATACCGAAACCTTCCTGCTGGATCTCGCCGAGCCTGTCACGGCGCCGCCGGTGATCGAAGGGTTTGAGATCAAGCAGATCGAACCGACGCAACTCTCGCTGGTGATTCATCGCGGGCAGCAGTTAAACGATGTGTTCAGTGTATTAAGCGAGCAGGGCATGCAGGTGGTTTCCATGCGCAACAGCGCTAACCGGTTGGAAGAGATGTTTGTGTCAATGGTAGAGGCGGGCAATACAGCCATCGATCAGCGCGCCGAACCCAACAAGGAGACGCAGGCATGAATGCAACACAAACGCTCGTCGCGCTATGGACGCTCGTACTTAAAGAGATCAAACGCTTTACTCGTATCTGGCCGCAAACGCTGCTGCCGCCTTCGATCACCATGGCGATGTACTTCATCATCTTTGGCAACCTGATCGGCTCGCGCATAGGGGATATGGATGGCTTCTCCTACATGGACTTTATCGTCCCCGGCCTGATCATGATGTCGGTCATCACCAACAGCTACTCGAACGTGGCCTCCAGCTTCTTCTCGAACAAATTTCAGCGTTCGGTCGAAGAGTTAATGGTATCTCCCATGCCCAACTGGGTGATTTTAGCCGGGTTTATCCTCGGTGGCATGGCGCGCGGCTTGGGCGTGGGCCTGATCGTTACTATTGTGTCGCTATTCTTCACACGCTTAACCATCGAGCACCCGCTTTTAACCATCCTGGTGGTGGTGCTAACCTCGGCGCTGTTCTCTATCGGCGGCTTTATCAATGCCCTGCTGGCCAACAAGTTTGACGATATTTCCATTGTACCGACCTTTATTTTAACGCCGCTGACCTACCTGGGTGGGGTGTTTTACTCCATTTCCATGCTGCCCAATTTCTGGCAGGGCGTGTCGATGCTCAACCCGATTCTGTATATGGTGAACGTCTTCCGTTATGGATTTTTGGGCGTGTCGGACATTCCCGTTGGCTGGGCGCTGGCGGCTATTTTGGGGTTTATCGTAGTACTGTTTTTTGCGGCACTGGCCATGCTGGAGCGTGGCAAAGGCATTCGTAGTTAACCGCACGACCGTTTTATCAAGAGAGCGTTACCCTATGGCACACCGCCCCGATACCTTAGAGCACGCGCCCCTGGGGCGCGAATCCGCCTACCCTGAGCAGTACGATGCCGGGCTGCTGTTCCCCATCCCACGCGCCGCCAACCGCGCCCCGCTAGGGATTGAAGAGGGCAAGCTGCCCTTTGTGGGGGAAGATGAGTGGCACGCGTTTGAGGTTTCCTGGCTGAATGCCCGTGGCAAACCCATCGTGGCTGTGGCCCGCTTTCGGCTGCCTGCTGAATCGCCCAGCCTGATCGAATCCAAATCCTGGAAGCTCTACCTCAACAGCTTTAACCAAACCCGTATGGAAAGCCGCGAGGAAGTGCTTGAAACGTTGCAGCGTGACCTAAGCGCGGTAGCCGGTGCACCGGTCAGCGTGGAGCTGCTCGGTGTGGAAGACGCTGAGCTTGCCCCACAGCCGCTCCCCGGCGACTGCCTGGACGACCTGGATATCGAAGTAAGTGATTACACGCCCAGCGCTGCCCATTTGGCGGTAAGCGATGAGGTTGTAGAAGAGACGCTGCACTCGCATTTGCTTAAATCCAACTGCCCGGTGACCGGCCAGCCCGACTGGGGCAGCGTCATGATTCGCTACAAAGGCCCGAAGTTGGATCGCGAAGGGTTACTGCGCTACCTGATCGGCTATCGTCAGCATCAGGATTTTCATGAGCACTGTGTTGAGCACATTTTCACCGACCTGATGCAGCACGCCCAACCTACCGAGCTTCTGGTGTTGGCGCGCTACGTGCGCCGCGGCGGGTTGGATATCAGCCCCTGGCGCGCCACACCGGGCCTTGCGCCGCCAAGCCCGCTGCGTCTGGCAAGACAGTAAGTGACTGCGCTACAGTAGTGCCTAACTGATTGATAGGATGAAACCAAATGGATGGACTCACGCTACTGCACAGCCGTAGCTCAATGGGCAAGCTGGTTGAGCCTGCGCCCACTGCCGAGCAGATGGATGCAATTTACCAAGCGGCCCTGCGCGCCCCGGACCACAAAGAGCTGCGCCCCTGGCGGTTTATTGAGTTCACTGGGGAAGGGCGTACGCGCTTGGGTGAGCTGTTTGCCGAAGCCGAGTTCCAGGAAGACCCTGGTGCCGATGACGACACGCTAAATTCAGCGCGCAAAAAACCGCTGCGCGCGCCGATGATTATCGCCGTGATCGCCAAGGTAACGCCGGACCTGCCCAAAGTGCCCAAAATGGAGCAGGTAATTTCCGCAGGCTGCGCCGCCCATGGCATTTTGCTGGCCGCCCACGCGCAAGGACTAGGCGCCATGTGGCGTAGCGGCAAGTACGCTTTTGACCCCGTGGTACGCAAAGGGCTCTCTCTGGGAGAAGATGACGAAGTCGTCGCGTTTATCTACCTGGGACACCTGGGCGGGCGCCACAAGCCTTTGCCTGCGCATAACGTGGCCGACTTCGTAGAGCGCTGGGCGTAAGGAGACCAACCGCCATGCGCAAACCCGGTGTGCCTCACCCACGCTTGCCGCTGCCCGAAGGCCAGGAAGACCTAGCTGCCTTTCAAAAGTGGCTAAGCGATGCAATCCCCATGGTTGGCGCCCTGGGGATTGAAGAGATGTCGCTGCACAATCAATCGCTCACTTGGCGGCTCGCCCTGGCACCTAACCTGAATGATAAAGGCACCGGCTTTGGTGGCGCGCTAAGTGCGCAAACCACACTGCAAGGCTGGTGCTGGGTAACGCTATGGCTACGCAAGCAGGGCATGGCGCGCGATGTAGTGGTTGCTGAAGCCACGCAGCGCTTTCTGGCCCCGGTAACGGGTGATTACCGCCTGGTATGCACGCCAGCAGAGCCTGACGGTGTTGAGAAGCTCACCAAGAAGCTGGCCGAGCGCGGCAAAGGCCGCATTGCGCTTACCCAACAGCTTTACTGTGGCGATGCGCTCTGCCTGGAAGCCCACGGCAGCTACGCGGTGTTATCGAGCAGCGATACCTGATGGCAAGCCACTGATTCTGAAAAAGGCTTGCTATTTGGCCGCTTAAACCATAGTATATGCGCCGTTCTGTCGCGAAAGGCACAGCCTAAGTGATTGAACCAAAATGTGGAGGGGTGTCCGAGTGGTCGAAGGAGCACGCCTGGAAAGTGTGTAAGTCGAAAGGCTTCGAGGGTTCGAATCCCTCCCCCTCCGCCACAGAATTTGAAAAAGCCCGCTGAGCAATCAGCGGGCTTTTTTGTGTTTGGGATTTGGCAGCCCAGACTTCTTACCTTTGCCTACCTTGGTCTTGTTTTCGTCAATACGAAGGTGACAAGGCTTGCTGGCTTCGTTACTGTTAACTTAAGAATCATGAGCTATCGATGTGGGTCTGATAGCGACCCTGAGCGGACGTGCCGGGAAAAGTGCCAGCACGTTTATTCAATCATAGAACGCGCTGCCTAATACGCTGTTAGGGTTTCATAGCATTTGAATTTAGGGTGACAACTAATGAGTAGTAATGCAGGTGGCGCAGCCACAAATGCAGGAATTGATTTTCAGCAGCGTATATCAGCTCTTTTTATGACGCATATGCTAATGGACTTAGCCTTTATTGACGATCTAGGCATGGAAAGAAACTCCAAAATTCAAAGCTTGCAATTTGAATCAGATGAAGCAATTGATGACCTGGTAGTTAGAACTGATCTGGGAACGGTATATATCCAAGCGAAAAGATCAATCAACTGTTCACAAACTGAAGAATCAGAATTCTCTAAGGTTATTAAACAGTTCGTCAAACAGTATTCTCGCGGAACCTCTGATAATGATAAGTTCGTACTTACAACCTCATCAAAATCCTCGTCAAAAATAACGCGCGACCTAAGAAAAATCACTGAAAGCATAAAGCTAAATGATCGTGGGTTTATTCAAAATCCGCTAAATCAATCTGAACAAAGTGTCTACGATACGCTCAACAACCTTATAGATAGCCACTATTTAATTTCTACTGGTAATGAAATAACTGAGGATATAAAGGCAGATATTTTAAGAAGAATACATATATCTGTAATTGATGTAGAAGCTGGAATGCCTCTTGAAAAAGCTGTAATGATTTTAATTTCTGGAAATTCAGTCGTTTCTGCCGAATTATTGTGGTCAGCATTAATAAGTTTAGGATTGTCATTATCAAAAGAAAGGGCTTCAATAAACAAGCAAGGTCTTGAGGATCGAGTGGGTCGATTTGTTGGGGATCTGAAACAAAGCGATAAAGATATAGCCAAGAAAAAACTGTTTCAGATAGAAACGAAAAGCTCTCTATTTTCTGGTAGAGAGGTGCTTGTAATTGAGTCTTTTGTTAAAGATTATGACTATATGATAGTAGAGTTAATTAGATTTGAAGATGACGGAAGAAAAAGACTTAATTTTTACAATGATAAAGTCGAGCTCCTGAATGGCAGTACATGGAATGTATTGTTTCGTGCTTCTACATATGCAGGGGCTGAGAGATACATAGCTGGTAATTCTGAATTATTTGAGGGTAAAGATTTAGCCATGCTTCAAATAAACTCTGAAGAAGAATTTGATAAGACTCCGATATCGCTAAGTCACTCTGAACTATGCCAGAATATATTTAATGAAAAAGCCAACCCTTTAATGTGTGTCCATTGTGGTGACCCAATATCAGGTGACAAATCTCCTTATATAGAAATTGATGAGCGTGACGCTGAGCACGACGTTGGTTTTTCTCACGATGACTGCCTTTCGCCAATAGATCGAATACTGGGCTTGATAGACTCAGCCCTTTTTAGGGAAAATCCGCATATTAGAAATTTTGATTACGAAACTTGGTATGTCACTGTCTCCAAGGGGCAAGGCTTTTTTGCAGGTATGTCTAACATGCCAAAAGATACATACCCAGTCTATTGGAAGCCAGATTACAGCAATATATCTAGGGGGAAATATTGTGTAAAAATAAATTTGGAGGATGGTAGCTCTAGGTATGTTCATGAGAGAGGACGTGTTGTAAGAGAAACTTTAGCTGGAGCAGAAGAAAAATGCGAATTTTTTAATACCGTGTTCAAAGAAGGCAAAAAAAATAAAGATCCTCATTGTTACACGTCTAAGTCTGAAGCATTTACTACCTACTCTGTTGCTATGAAGAAAAAAGCGGAGGATGAGGATTGCGTATTATGCATAAGTGCAGAAGTAGCTACTTTCACAAATGCCATTAACAAGGCATACAGTGCTTTTGATAACTTTTATGCACCTCTGGTTATATTCTTAGAAAAGGAAAGTGGTCTACCAATAGTCTTAGAAGAAACAATGATTATGATTTCTTCCCCTTTGAACCTTGAAAGCTACTTAACTAACTGGAAGAGAGCTGGTATTGAACTGCCAGATTACACGTTATCAATCATTGAGAGTGATACAGCTTTCGACAAGCTAGTAAGTGAACTAAAGTCTGATGGTATATCTATCATTATTGACCCTGAGGTAGACATGAGGGGGCAGATGACATCAGGCTTGATCATCAAAGACATGAATGAAATCCTCAATGCGTCGGAATGTACCCCAACAAGTTAAGGCACTCGGGCTTGATAAAGCTTCCACATTTTTGTTCCAAAAAAGCCGCCAACTTCATCGAGCCGGTGTTTGAAGTGTTTAAGCGCTATATCAGCGTCGCCTTAAAAACCGCTTTTGGCCGAAACCAGCAAGTTAAAGCATCTACTCAGTGCAATAATAAAATTGTTGGCCGGTAGGCTGTCTCTTCTGATTTCCCCTAACCTACAGAAATGACGCTATAACAAAAAACCGGCCATACGCAGTGACCGGTAAATTTATTATGGCTGGATTAAAACGGTTCAATCATTTTCAGGCGATGTATGTGGTTACGCAAAAGTTATTGAGTAATCAGTGCCGTAACCATTGCATACGTTTTT